>JAURJS010000085.1 GCA_030832135.1 Candidatus Planktophila sp. | reverse complement strand
CTCGTATTTGCAGCAGGAGTCTTTGCAACCTTCAACCCATGTGGGTTTGCAATGCTCCCTGCATATATGACGATGCTCATCTCATCACAACGAGAGAGTGAGAGCCTGCCTAAGCTATTCGCTAAAGCGCTGCAATTTGCAGCCCTGATGGCGCTTGGCATCATCACCATCTTTGCCCTCTTTGCAGTTGTCATCTTCCCTATCAGTACTTCAATTCAGGCCTATCTCCCGATTGCAACAATCGCTATTGGTCTTCTTCTCATTGCCGTGGGAGTGGCAACGCTTTCCGGCAGATCTCCTTACCTCAAGAAGCTATGGAGCCCCAATACCGCGCCTTCTACGCGGTTAAAGAGCCTCTATCTCTATGGAGTCACCTTCGCTCTTGGTTCGGTGAGTTGCACAATCGGTCCTCTACTAGCGGCTACGAGCAAGGCACTTGAGCTGACTTTCTTTGAAAGCCTGCGCATCTATCTCGTCTACGCTTTAGGAATTTCAGTAACTATTGCCATCCTTGCCCTGATTGCCCTCTTCTCGCAGAAGACGTTGAGCAAGATTCGTAACTCCATGAAGGTCATCGAGAGAATCTCCAGCGCATTCCTCATCCTCGTGGGTCTCTACCTCATCATCTTTGGACTCTATGAGACCCAATACAGCAGTTGGGTAGAGCCACTGCACTCAGTGATTAATCAAGTATTTTCACTTCAAGGCCATGTGGTGAGCTTTATTAACTCAATCCTTACCGTAATCGGAATTCTCTAAATTACCTCTGCGCCATGATCGCATCATGGACATATTGAGAAAGCCCTCGAACGCGACCGTCGTAGTAAGCCTTGAAGCGATGATCTTCGATATACATGACCGCTAAATTTTTCTGCATCTCAACTGAGCATTCGTAGAACCACTTTGAGATAGCCGCTCGATGAGCAACGACAGCTGCCTGTGTCTGAGGTGAAGAGACTGGATAACTATTACCGAATGCGGTTACAAAGAGCTCAGTTGCCGCCTCTTGATCGACCTTTGCTGCAGCAAAGTCAGCCTTGGTGTATTTCGAGGTGCGAGAGGTTGATTGTTGATAGGCATCAGTATCGCCCCAGCGCTCTTTCACCTCTTGCTCGTGCTCGTTCAACATAAATAACCCTTAGTTGAAGAAGGTGATGATTGCGCCAGCAATAGTCAGGTTGAGCGCATCATTTGCAGTCTCAATGATCCAGACCTTTAGTGACTCACCGCCGAATAGTCGGTGTGAGAGGGAGGCAAAGGCAGCAATACCAATACCCACTGCTGCTCCGACTAACGCACCGTCTGCAACAGAGAAATCAGCGCTTCCAGTCTGAAGGGAAGTGATGATCACTGCCAGGGTGAGCGTCTGGAAGATTAGACCGATGATTGTTCCGCCGAAGAGGAGGGCTGGCTTATTCTGTTGTTGATTGAGCTGTCCTGATTCAATACCGCGAGCCTTCATCCAGATTGGATAGAAGGTCCTTGGCCCAAACCAGATGCCACCACTAATAAATGAGACTACAAAGGCGATAAGTACGCCAACAATGTTGAGATCTGAAAAAGTCATGGAGAAAGCCTACTTCAATCGAATTTAAAAAGGGTTTAGCATCTCTACATGGCAACTGAGAAAATTCGTTCAGAGATCTTTGATACTGGAAATCCCAAGGTTAAGGCGGCGCGAATAGTCATTGCAGCAACCCCAGCAACAATCTTTAATATCCTCGCCAACCCTCACCGACATATTGAGATCGATGGCAGTCAGACCATCCGATCAAACATTAGCGGACCAGAGAGATTGAGCCTTGGAGCAAAATTTGGAATGGCTATGCGCCTTGGAATTAATTACCGCATTAAGAATAAGGTCGTTGAGTTTCAAGAGAATGAACTCATTGCTTGGCGTCATGTTGGTCAGTGGCGCTGGCGATATGAACTCAAAGCTTTAGGCAATGGTTCTACGGAAGTCACTGAGACATTCGACGGTTCTTTTGCTCCTGGTCTGGCACAGCTTTGGTTGAAATTCCGAGATGCATATCCCTGGACTCAGAAAGCTGTGGCAAAGTCATTGGTGAGGCTGAAAGAGGTTGCAGAGAATGAGTAAGGCGGAAATTACAGCCCACCTGAAGAAGTTTGATAAACCTCAACGTGATGCGCTTCAGGCTGTTCGTCTCATCATTGCCGAAGCTCTTCCTGAAGCCAAAGAGGTGATCAAGTACGGAATTCCGACCTTTGCAATTGATGGCAAAGGCGTCATTGGATTCGATGGCTTTAAGAATCACAACAGCATCTTTCCTTATAGTGGTTCCTTCGCATCCCGCATGAAGAATGAGCTCGCAGGATATGAGCAGACCAAGGGATCGATTCACTTTGATAAAGAGAAGCCATTTCCTAAAGCGCTGCTAAAGAAGGTCATCAAAGAACGTCTGAAGCAGATGGATGAGGGCTAAAGGGCAGCCAAACTATCTTTGGCCATCGCCTGAAGGAGCTTTACATCAACTTCCCAATCATTGGGAAGAGCAATCGTCTTCTTATTGACCTTGTAGTCCTTAAATTTCGGAGTGTATTTCTTGAGAACATCTTGATCCCACGGAGCAATGAGGATGTGATTTGTTGCAGCTGATACTCCGAAAATGTAGTGCTTCTCAAATTTAAGCATCGGCTGATTCCAGGCGACCACGAGCTCTAGTTGGGGATATTTAGAGGTGATTGCCTTAAATATCGCCTTCATCGTCTTTGCCTGCCGAGGTGTTACCGTCTTAAAGAATTCAGCCGGTGTTTCGAATCTCTTTGAAGAGGTAGAACCACGCGAGTACATCACAAGTGCATTTGCATGAGCCTGTGAGAATCCATAATTCTCTCTCAAGTGGGCAATCTGAACGGGGTACTTCTCCCCCTCGACTTCCTTCATCACCTTAAACCAATATGACATCTTCTCGCCGTACTTCTTCTCAATGAGCGGGAAGAACTTCTCACGGTCTCCGTCAGATATCGACATGTGAAAATATTAGGGCATAGAGAAAGCCCCCGTGGCGTTCCACAGGGGCTTTCTCTCAACTTATTAAGGAGTCTAATTACTTTGCGACGATTGTTGAGATTTCGAACTCAAGCTTGATTGACTCTGAAACTAGAAGTCCGCCGGTCTCAAGAGCTGCGTTCCATGTAAGACCGAAGTCCTTGCGGTTGATCTCTGAAGCGCCTTCGAAGCCGTAACGGTCGTTACCGAATGGATCCTTAGCTGTTCCTGTGTATTCGAATTCAATTATCAAAGGCTTTGTTACATCCTTAATTGTGAGCTCGCCATCTACGATTATTCCTGCGCCGCCATCCTTTACAGATGTTGACTTGAAAGTGATCTTTGGGAAGTTAGCTACATCGAAGAAATCTGGTGACTGGAGGTGTCCATCACGATCTGCGCTACGTGTATCGATAGAAGCTGCTGAGATCTCGATTGAAAGTGTTGCTGCGCCATCTGCAACAACAGCTGAACCTGTGTAGTCGTTAAATGAGCCACGGACCTTGGTCACCATTGCGTGGCGTGCGCTAAAGCCCACGCGGCTATGTGAAGCATCGATTGTGTATGTGCCTGCTGGAAGTGTTGAAAGTACTGACATTGTCTATTCCTTTATTTGTAGGGGTATCAGGTATGAGACCGCTTTTCGGCGGTATGGTTGAACTTTAAACCAATTTAGTTGAAATTTCAACTACTCCTAGCGCGGCTTTCAGGATGTCGACGTGAGAAATCCTCGTTAAACTCCAGCAATCGATTACCTGCGGAGGATTCCTACATGCAAGATTCAGGCAAGTGCCCAGTAGCCCACGGCGCAATGACAACAGTTGGTCAGACAAATGCGAATTGGTGGCCTAACGCCCTCAAGCTCGACATCCTTCATCAACATGACGCAAAGACCAATCCTCTCGGTGCTGATTTCGATTATCACGAAGAGTTAAAGAAGCTTGATATCCCAGCGCTCAAGAAAGATCTCCATGCACTGATGACAGATTCTCAAGATTGGTGGCCAGCAGATTGGGGTCACTACGGCGGCCTCTTTATTCGCCTCACATGGCATGCAGCGGGTTCTTATCGAATTGCAGATGGTCGCGGTGGCGCAGGAACAGGTAACCAGCGCTTTGCACCATTGAACTCATGGCCAGATAACGGAAACCTAGATAAGGCTCGTCGCCTTCTATGGCCAATTAAGAAGAAGTATGGCAACAAGGTCAGCTGGGCAGATCTCCTTGCATATGCCGGAACGATTGCATATGAGTCAATGGGCCTTAAGACATTTGGTTTTGCATTTGGTCGCGCAGATATCTGGGCACCAGAGATTGATATCTACTGGGGTTCAGAGAAGGAATTCCTTGCTCCGTCGGAGCAGCGCTATGAGAATCTCAATGACGCTTCAACGCTTGAGAACCCACTCGCAGCAACACACATGGGGTTGATTTACGTTAACCCTGAGGGTGTTGATGGAAAGCCAGATCCACTCAAGACTGCAGCGATGGTTCGCGAAACATTTGCACGTATGGCGATGAATGATGAAGAGACAGTTGCACTTACAGCAGGTGGCCACACAGTGGGCAAGGCTCATGGAAATGGCAATCCAGCAAATAATGGGCCTGCTCCAGAAGGTGCTCCGATGGAAGAGGCTGGACTGGGTTGGATGAACCACACAGCTCGTTCAATCGGGCGCAATACAGTCACTTCAGGGCTCGAAGGCGCTTGGACAACTCATCCAACGCTCTGGGATAACGGCTACTTCAAACTGCTTCTCGAATACGAATGGGAGCTCACAAAGTCACCTGCGGGCGCTAACCAATGGGAGCCAATCGCAATCCGCGATGAAGATAAGCCTGTCGATGTTGAAGATCCATCAAAGCGCTATAACCCAATGATGACTGATGCGGATATGGCGATGAAGGTAGATCCTGCCTATCGAGTTATCTCAGAGAAGTTTGCAGCTGATCAGGCTTACTTCAGTGAAGTCTTTGCTCGTGCCTGGTTCAAGCTCACCCACCGTGACTTGGGACCTAAGGCTCGTTATGTAGGCCCTGATGTTCCTGCAGAAGATCTCATCTGGCAGGATCCTGTAACTCCCGGCAATAAGAACTTCGATGTTGATGCTGTTAAGGCGAAGATTGCTGCGACAGATCTCTCTATCGCCGAGCTTGTTACAACGGCATGGGATAGCGCGCGAACATTCCGTGGCTCCGATAAGCGCGGTGGTGCAAATGGTTCACGTATTCGCCTAGCGCCACAGAAGGATTGGGCGGGAAATGAACCTGCTCGTCTTGCTCGAGTCCTCTCAATTCTTGAACCAATCGCGCAAGCAGCTGGTGCATCTATTGCAGATGTCATCGTTCTTGCAGGAAGCGTTGGCATTGAGAAGGCAGCGAAGGAAGCTGGCGTTAACGTCACAGTTCCATTTGCAGCAGGTCGCGGTGATGCAACACCAGAGCAGACAGATGAAGCATCATTTGCTGTTCTTGAGCCTATCCATGATGGCTTCCGCAATTACCTCAAGGAAGACTATGCAGTCTCACCTGAGGAGCTCCTCCTCGATCGTGCTCAGTTGATTGGGCTCACAGCTCCTGAAATGACAGTGCTAATCGGTGGAATGCGCGTACTTGGTACCAACTTCGGTGGCAGCAAGAGCGGTGTTTTCACCGATCGTGTGGGCGCACTCACCAATGACTTCTTCGTCAATCTCACAGATATGACATATGTCTGGGAGCCAGCTGGCGAGAACCTCTACAACCTCCGTAATCGTAAGAGTGGTGAAGTGAAGTTCACTGCGACCCGAGCAGATTTGGTCTTTGGATCAAACTCAATCTTGCGCTCATATTCTGAGGTTTATGCTCAAGATGATAACCGTGAGAAGTTCGTCAAGGACTTCATTGCGGCATGGACAAAGGTGATGAACGCTGATCGCTTCGATCTCGCTTAATTTCGTCTAAGACGCTTATATCTGCGCACCATGCTCGGTGATTCGAGTATGGTGCGCAGATGTCTTTTATGGAGAAGGTGAGAGCGCGCGAAGTAGATCTTGCGCTTCTGCTCGTTGCCGCCCTCTGGGGAGCAAGCTACCTCTCGGCCAAGAGCCTGACTCAACATGCACCAGTTCTTACCGTATTGAGTTTGAGATTTATCATCACTTCCCTCGCCATTGCTTTTATCTGGTCACTCAAGCGCGAACGATTCACCCGCCCAGAGTTAGCGCTGGGAATAGGACTCGGAACTTCCCAAGGCCTCATCCTCTTCTGTGAAACATCTGGAGTTTCTAAGACCTCCGCCACTAATGCTGGCCTCATCATCAGCTTGGCAATTATCTTCACGCCCATCTTTGAATCTATCGCAGCAAAGAATTGGTTGCCTCGTCCATTCTTTGTGGCAACAGTTGTAGCGGTTGTGGGAGTTGCGCTCTTGGTCTCTGATAAAGGTTTTGCAGCACCCGGCGTAGGTGATTGGCTGATGCTTGCCGCTGCGCTCTTTCGCGCACTTCATGTCACAGCAATGGGCCATCTGACTGCCGATAAGAAATATAGCTCGGTCAATCTGACTCTGCTGCAGAGCCTTACCTGCGCCGTGATGTATTCAGTATTTTCTTTCGACGGAATAAAGATCGCAGTTGCCGAATTTGACCGTGGAATCTGGCTTAACTTGCTCTTCTTAAGCCTGCTCTGTGGTGCATTCGCATTCTTAGTAACGCTCTGGGCTATCCGCCGCACATCTTCTTCACGGGCAAGCCTGCTCCTTGGTACAGAGCCAGTGTGGGCTGTGATTGTTGGCGTATCAATCGGTGGCGAAAGCCTTGCCCTACTTGGACTCTGTGGAGCAATACTGATTATCGGATCTTCTTACTTTGGTCAGAAGATCGAAACGCAGCATAGATTAGCTAAGCAGCAACCGCAGCTTTCTTAGGCTTCTTGAAGAAGAAGTAAGAGACAACTGCGATAAAACTTGTCCAACCAATTGCCTGAATCACTGAAGGTTTTGGAGTGAAGTTGAAGAGACCCTTAAGGACAGATCCAAGGATGCTCTCCTTGCCAATAACGCCAGAGATGTCATAGAGCTTGTTGGCATCGCCTGGGATTAGCGCAATCTCTTGGAACTCGTGAATTGCATAAGAGAACATTCCTGCTGCAACGACAATCAGTGCGATGCCACTGTATTTAAAGAACTTTGCGAGGTTGAGCTTGAGCGCACCGCGATAAAGCAACCATCCTGCGACAACTGACACTGCTATTCCTAGGAAAGTTCCAAAGACTGTGAGCGTTGCATCTTCAGATGCCATCGCGCCATTCCAGATAAAGATTGCAGTCTCAAGGCCTTCGCGACCTACTGCAAAGAATGCGAGTGCAAAGAGTGAACCAGCACCGGTAGCGAGCGCACGATCGATTGAGCCTTCAAGCTCTGCCTTAAGGAAGCGTGCCTTCTTGCCGAGCCAGAGAACCATCCAGGTAATCATCGCTGCTGCAACGAATGAGAGAGTTCCAGCAACAACTTTCTCAGCATCGCCTTCTAGGTGGACTGATGAAATCGTAAAGAAGGAGCCGAGCGCTGCTGATAGCGCAATCGCTGCAAAGACTCCCTGCCAGATTGAACGGGTCTTATCGCCCTGATTAATCTTCTTCAGGTAGGCGATCAAAATACCTACAACTAAAGCCGCTTCGAGACCTTCGCGGAGCCCAATCAGAAAATTAGCCAGCATTGCCTAGCCCTTCGATTTACGCAACATTGGTGTTGCGTAAATAGCGTAGCACCACCCCCGCTAGGCTCACAAATCGAAAGCCAGCCCTATCGGAGTGTTTTAAGTAACCCCGAGACAGCTGCCTCGACCATAGCCAAGACCTCTTGATAGGCCTCAATCTCGCTCCCCCAAGGGTCTGGGACCTCTAGCGAGTCGACCCCCGGATCGAAGGCGCGGAGCATCGCTACCTTCTCCCGGTCTTGATCATGGCGAGCCAATTGAAGGATGTTGGCGTAATTACTCTCATCCATTGCGAGGATGAGATCTACTTCGTCAAAGTTCTCAACGAAAAATTGGCGAGCGGTATGTGAGTACTTATACCCGGCGAGCTTCCAGGTCTTCTCAGAGAGTTGATGCGCCCCCTCACCCACATGCCATGAAGATGTGCCGCTACTTGTCACGATGATTTCAGGCTTTTCAATTTCAGTAGCTCGATTGGCCAGTACTGCAGCTGCCATGGGAGAACGACAGATATTTCCTAAGCAGACCATCTCCACGCGAATCAGATCACGCTCTCTCAAAGATTGTATGTATGAATTCACTCAGTAATACTAAGTCCATGTCTAAAGGCTTTGTCTATCCCCCACCGAGTGATGGAAAGCCTTTTCGCCTCAATATGGGACTGCGATCACTTGAGGATACGCAATGGATTGAAGATGGCGATGACCTTCATCAACAGATAGTTGAGCGAGTAGAACTTGCCAAGAATTCACGAGAAGTTGTCTATCAAGAATTGCCTGGCTATCGCCCTGCAATAGCGGAATTAATTTCACGAATTGCCAAGAATCTATCTGAGTTTCATCACGAGAGATATCTCGTCACCTCTGAATCGGTTACTTACCTGCCAGGCAATCTCACAGTAGAACTTTCAGCGCCAGATATCTTGTTGAAGTTGGCGGCAATTATTGGGGAAGACCTCGTAGTTCTCTCCCGCGAAGATAGTGAGTGGAAGATAGTTGCTGGCGCAGTGCTCTTTCCTTCTCGTTGGAAGCTATCTGAGAAAATAGGAAAAGGGATGGACGCGGTCCATACGCCGGTGCCTGGCTTTGCTGAATCCCTCGCCCCTTATATGACCGCTACCTTCGACAAAATCACCGCAGATCGACCAGTCTGGCGCAAGAATTGGTCACTTCATAGCACTGAAGATTTACATCAACCCACATCTATCCACGCAGCTGCCATCCCTGAGGATTACTGGTGGCGCACAGAGCGCCAGACTCTTACTCGAGCTGCCTGCGGGCAATTCCTCTACTTCACTATCCGTAACCGGGCTGAACCGCTGAAGTGGATTAAGGAAGATCCTCAATCTGCCGCATTCTTCGCCGAAACGCTTGAATCGCTAAGGCCTGAAACTATTGAATATAAGGGCTTAGTCAATGACCATCAAAAGATTATCGATTACCTACGTAGCAATAGATAAGGTGTGAGCATGGCCATCAATAAGAGCGAACGGATTAATTCAGCACTCCTTGTGATTGATGTGCAGGTCAATGTCGTAGCGGATGCATTTAAACGAGATGAGAAAGTTGCCAATATGGCTACCTCTGTTTCCAAGGCGCGTGCAGCATCAATTCCTGTGATCTGGGTTCGCCACTCTGCTGAAGATCTGCCATTGGGAAGTGATGGGTGGCAGATAGTTCCTGAACTTGTTCCTGCCGATGGCGAACCAATTATCGAGAAGAGATATCGCAGTACTTTTGTTGAGACCAACTTGGAAGAAGTCCTTAGCCAACTAAAGGTCGGTCATCTCTACACATGTGGTGCTGAGACCAATAACTGTGTCCGCCACACCTCTATGGCAGCGTTAGAGGCGGGTTATGACCTCACTCTCATTTCAGATGCCCACACAACAACCGGCTTCGAATGGAATGGCTTCGTGGTTGATGCGTCTAACACTATTGATGAGCAAAACACGAACTTCATGGGATATGAACTTCCAGGGTGTTCAGCAAATGCAGAGAAGGTCGCAGATCTCTTTTATTAACGGTGATGGCCACGTTCATTAAAAGAGCGTAGTGCGCGCAGCCCATCTGATGGCCAGATCGAGATCGAAGATATCGAGCAAGGCGTTGCATCCATATGAAAGACCCCGTCGTTGGGTCCACCAATTACTAAATTAGCAGCTGTTTTAATGACACCGTTATGGGTGACAACAACAACCTTCTGTCCGGGGTATTCAGCGACAACCTTATTGAGGGCAGCATCGATACGAATGGCTGCCTCGTCATAGGACTCTCCACCACCTGGGCGATAGGAAGATGAGTTGAGCCAGGCCTGATAACCATCAGGATCTTCAGCCTTGACTTCTTCAATGGATTTGCCATCCCATGTGCCGAAGGAGAGTTCATACCAATCTGTATCAAAGGTGATTTCTAGGCCGGTGCTCTTGGAGATCGCCTCTGCCGTTTGGCGAGTGCGCTGCAATGGCGATGCAATCAGAATATCTGGAGTGAGCTTTGCAACCTCTGCGGCAACGCGCTCTGCTTGTGCCAGACCATCGGCGGTGAGCTCTGGGTCAAGGGCTCCCACTCCAGAGAACTTTCGGGTTGGCGTGAGAATTGTTTCACCGTGGCGAATAAAGTAAATCGTTGTTGGCACCTCTGAACTACGGAGGCGATCGGTAAGGAAGTTCTCTTGAATGACTGGTGCTGGTTTATGAGCG
>JAURJS010000084.1 GCA_030832135.1 Candidatus Planktophila sp. | reverse complement strand
AGATTGGATTCGATTACAGCGCGCATCACACCCGCAGTTCCCTCAGGACGCAAGGTGATTGAGCGACCGCCGCGATCTTCAAAGGTATACATCTCCTTGGAGACCACATCAGTAGATTCACCAACGCCACGATTAAAGAGCGCGGTATCTTCAAAGACAGGTAGTTCCATCAATTGATATCCCGCTAATTTTGCAGGCGAAATCAACTGCTCACGTACCCATTCAAATGCCTGGGATTCAGGAGGCAGATACTCGCGCACACCTTTCGGTGCTGCAATCTTCTCGAATTTCATGGAGAGCCCTTCGTTAGCCCAATTCTTTCAGATAAGGATTGGTTTTGCGTTCATATTTAATGGTTGTTTCATCACCATGTCCTGGAAGAACGCGGATATCATCGTTAAGAGTAAGGACCTTTTTTGAGAGAGTGTTGCGCATATCGCTCATGCTTCCTGTCGGAAGGTCGGTGCGACCGATTGAGCCAGCAAAGAGAACATCACCACTCAAGAGCGTCTCATCATTGATTAAGAACATAAGTGACCCACGAGTGTGACCTGGAGCGTGAATCGCACGAATCTTCATACCTAGCGCTTCAATAATCGAGCCATCTCGCAGATTCTCAACCTTCAATGGTTCCTCGAAGTGCATTCCTCGTAGTTGATCAACAAATTGCGGGCCATGAATTCCTACAGGATCGGCTATGAATCTGCGATCTTCAGAGTGGATATATGCGGGAATTCCATATCCATCTGCAAGTGGCTTGACGGAGAATGTGTGATCGAGATGGCCGTGAGTGAGCAAGGCCGCTACTGGCTTAAAGCCCTCCTCTGAAATTATGAGCTCTACCTCAGCTGAGATATCAGTCATCCCCGGGTCGACAATGATGCATTCACCTTGAGGCTCTGCCGCGATAATCCAGCAGTTGGTGGCGAACATAGGGGCGACAAATGAGCGTATGAGCATGGAGGTCTCCCCTGGTCTAAGGCTGCGATTTACTGCGTGAGGGAGGACAGGGTACCTTTTCCTCTTAACAACCGCTGATAACGAAGGCCACCATGGCTAACGCGCTGAAAGGGACCACCATGACTGAATCACATAACCCATCTGAGATCGCACAGACTGCCAAGCCACAGATAAGCGCAGCTTCGGCCTTGATTGGAGATCCCGCTCAATTCGGTCGCGTTGCAGATGATGGCACTGTCTATGTCCGCACCCAGCAAGGTGAGAAGGCTGTTGGTTCATATCCCGGCAAGAGCGCAGAAGAGGCCCTTGCATACTTCGTTCGCAAATTTGAAGCTCTCGCATCAGAGGTTGCTCTCACAGCAGCTCGCGTCACAAGCGGTGCGATGGTTCCACAAGATGCATATGAGGCAGTAAAGAAATTACGCCAACAAGTTGCAGAGCTCAACGGTGTCGGTGACCTTGCAGCTCTCGCTGCCTCTGTGGAACAAATCGAACCTCTCATCGAGGGCCATCGTGAGGCATATGAGGCGAAGAAGGCACAAGAGAGCGCTGCGAAGGCTGAGCGCCGCGCACAGATTTTGGTAGAGAAGGAGAAGATTGTTGCTGAGGCAGAATCACTTGCTCTCTCAGAGGCATGGAAGGCAACGGGCGATCGTCTGAAGACACTTCTCGATGAATGGAAGGCTGCTCCTCGTTTAGATAAGAAGGTCGACGGAGATTTCTGGAAGCGTTTCTCCGCCTCACGTAATAAGTTTGATAAGCGCCGTCGTGCACATTTTGCTCAGTTGGAGGCAGCTTCATCAGTTGTCTCATCTGCAAAGGAAGCAATCGTCGCAGAAGCCGAGAAGCTTGCTACTAGCACCGACTGGGTTGCAACCGCTCGTCGTTTTAAAGCGCTCATGGATCAGTGGAAGGCCGCTGGTCGTGGCAAGAAGAATGATGATACAAAGCTCTGGAATCGTTTCAAGGCAGCTCAGGATCAATTCTTCGCTGCAAAGAATGCCGATTTAGAAAAGCGCGAAGTGAGCATGGCCGCCAACCTTATTAAGCGTGAAGAGCTCCTACCAAAGATTGAAGCGCTCGTTCCATTTACCGATGTGAAGGTTGCCAAGGCAGCTCTTCGTGAACTCATGAATGAGTGGAGCAAAATCGGTATTACTCATCGCGATAAGCGAGCTGCCCTAGATGCACGTGTTGCAGCTGTGGAAGAGGCGATTAAGAGCGCTGAAGCAGAGCTATGGCGCAAGAGCGATCCGGCGGCAAAGGCACGCGCTGCAGATGTAGTTGCCCAGCTCTCTGAATCTATCGCCAACTACGAGAAGGCAGCTGCTAAGGCACAGGCAGCTGGCAATGCAAAGAAGGCGCAAGATGCTCTCGATTCAGCTGCCGCTCGTAAGGTCTGGCTCGCTGAGGCTGAGAAGTCTCTCGCTGAATTTAGCTAGTTTTATAGAGATTTAAGTTAGGTGCGATAAACGTCGTAGACACCTTCGACGTTTCGCACTGCAGCAAGAACTGAATCTAGGTGCTTTGCATCTGCCATTTCAAAGGTGAACTTTGAGATGGCGACGCGATCTTTCGATGTGCTCACAGCAGCGCTCAAGATATTAACATGCTGCTCTGAGAGCGTGCGTGTGACATCTGCAAGCAAACGAGCACGATCTAACGCCTCAATCTGGATATTTACGAGGAAGACACTTGCTGCGCCGGCAAGCCAACTCACTCCCACAACACGCTCCCCCTGATGCTCCACCAAATCTGAAGCATTGCGACAGTCATCTCTATGCACCGAGATACCAGAGCCTTTGGTAATAAAGCCCATGATGGTGTCACCTGGAACAGGTGTGCAACAACGGGCAAGTTTGACCAAGACATCATCGACTCCTTCAACTTTAATTGCACTCGATGTTCGCTTCGCCACCTGATTATCCGTTGGGATACTTTCAACTGAAGGAAGAGGATGAGAATCCTCAGCACCCATCGAAGCAATCAACTTCTCTACGATTGAAGCGGCAGAGACGTGGCCATCGCCGACAGCGCTATACAACCCTTCGATCTCTGCATAGTGAAGATCGTGAGCAAGTTCTAGGAGAGCGTGACCGGCGAAGATCTTCTGGAGCGGTAACCCCGCCTTACGCATCTGGCGAGCAATTGATTCACGTCCAGCATCGATTGCCTCTTCCCTACGCTCCTTGCTAAACCACGCCTTGATCTTGGAGCGAGCACGGGGACTCTTAACAAAATTGAGCCAATCGCGGCTTGGACCTGCTGAGTCTGATTTATTTGTGACAATCTCGATGACATCACCATTGGCAAGCTTTGACTCCAGAGGGACAAGTCGACCATTGACCTTTGCGCCAGCGCATCGAAGACCTACATCTGTGTGAACGGAGAATGCGAAATCCACTGGCGTTGATCCACCTGGCAACGCCACAACAGAACCTTTGGGGGTAAATACAAATACCTCTGGGCTACCTAGATCAAAACGAAGCGCTTCCAGGAACTCGGAAGGATCTTCGGTCTCCTTCTGCCACTCATGTAATTGACGAAGCCAGAGCATCTCAGGTGATTTTTGATCTCCACCTTGTTTATATTTCCAATGGGCCGCAATACCGAACTCAGCGCGCGAATGCATATCGTAGGTACGAATCTGTATCTCGATCGCCTTGCCATTGGGGCCAATTACTGTGGTGTGCAGTGATTGATAGAGGTTGAACTTAGGCATCGCGATGTAATCTTTAAATCTTCCCGGTATTGGGCTCCATCGCGCATGGATTGAACCGAGCACTGCGTAGCAATCCTTGACATCATTTACGAGAACGCGGATACCAACCAAATCATAGATATCGTTAAAGTCGCGGCCTCGAACAACCATCTTCTGATAGACAGAGTAGTAATGCTTCTTTCGTCCAGTCACAGTTGACTCAACGCCATCGTGAGCGAGATCGTTCTCAACGGCGGAGATGACCTCTGCTGTGAGCGCATCACGAGATGGTGATCGCTCGGCGACGAGGCGGGTGATTTCCTCATACTTCTTTGGCTCTAGAACAGCAAAACTGAGATCCTCAAGCTCCCACTTGATCGCATTCATTCCAAGACGATGGGCAAGTGGGGCGTAGATATCAAGCGTCTCTCTCGCCTTACGTGTTGCGCTCTCGGATGAGACAAAACCCCAGGTGCGAGCATTGTGGAGTCGATCTGCGAGCTTGATGACGAGAACTCGAATATCTCGAGACATCGCAATCACCATCTTACGCACCGTCTCGGCCTCTGCAGTCGGCCCGTAAGTTAATTTATCGAGCTTCGTGACTCCATCAACTAAATTCGCAACCTCGTCACCGAAATCAACACGTAGTTGATCTAGCGAGTATGGAGTATCTTCAACGGTGTCATGAAGGATTGATGCAACTACCGTTGTTGTGTTGAGTCCGAGCTCTGCCAGAATCTCGGAGACGGCAATAGGGTGGGTGATGTACTCCTCACCAGATTTGCGCACCTGTCCAGCATGAGCTTGATTTGCGACAGTAAATGCCCGACGAAGAAGCTCTTCATCTACATTTTCGTAATGCTCTCGGAGCGACCCAATGAGAGAGTCGATCAGAGATACGTCAGCCATAAAGGGAAAGGGTTACTTGCGACCCTTGCGCTTAGGTTGATTGCGAGGACCACGGCCTGTTGATGGGCGCACTGCACGAACCTCACCGGCAACGGGTGCTGCTCCTCCACGCGCTGCAACACGCTTAGCAAGTGCAATCATCGCTGGCTCTTTCTCACGAAGAGCTGCAAGGAATGGAGGTGCGATAAAGATAGATGAGTATGTTCCAACGGCGAGACCGATAAAGAGAGCAAGTGAGAGATCCTTCAGCGTACCTGCACCGAGAAGTCCGGCTCCAACAAAGAGAATCGATCCAACGGGAAGAAGGGCGATAATCGAAGTATTAGCAGAGCGAACGATTGTCTGGTTTACGGCGAGGTTTGCAGCATCTGAATAGGTGCTCTTGCCTGAAGCTGCAATCGACTTAGTGTTCTCACGAACCTTGTCGAAGACGATAACTGTGTCATAGAGCGAGTAGCCGAGGATTGTTAAGAAACCAATCACAGTTGCTGGTGTCACATCGAAACCAACTACTGCATAAATTCCAACTGTGATCAGAACGTCGTGAACTACTGCAACAATCGCTGCAATCGCCATCTTCGGTTCAAATGTCATAGCAAGGAAGAGCATTACTGCGAGAAGGAATGCGATGAGGCCATAGAGCGCCTTCTTGGTAATTTCCTTACCCCACGAAGGTCCAACAATCTGGGTATCAATATCTTCAATCGCGACAGAGAACTTTGCAACGAGTGCGTTCTCGACCGCTGTTGATTCGGCTGAGGTCAACGTGCCAGTCTGAATGCGAATCTTTGAATCGCCAATCTTCTGAACAATGAGTTCACCTGCGATACCTGTCTCTTCTACCGCTGCGCGTGCCTCTTCAACAGAGATGCCCGCCTTATTTACGGTATACGACGAACCACCCTTGAACTCGATTCCAAGGTGAAGCCCCTGGATCGCAAGTGCTCCAATAGAGATCAAGACAAAGACTGCTGAGATTGAGTACCAGCGCTTGCGATTGCCGATGATATTAAATGATGTCTCACCTGAGTAGAGACGGTTACCAAGTCCTGAAAGTTGAGCCATTTGATTAACCCTCCACATTCTCTGTAGCTGCTGCGCGAGTCATTGGACTCTTAGTTCCTACGCTCTTCGCTGAGAGCCCCGATAGAGGGTGGCCCGATGAGAAGAATTCAATCTTTGCAAGAAGTGTCATCAGTGGCTTGGTGAAGATAAAGACCACCAAGAGGTCGATCAAGGTTGTAAGACCGAGAGTGAAGGCAAAGCCGCGGACGCTACCTACTGCGAAGAAGTAGAGGAGTACAGCTGCAAGGATTGAGATCATGTCAGCCACGATGATGGTGTGACGAGCGCGAACCCATCCTGATTCCACCGCTGAGCGCAATGAACGCCCCTCGCGAGCCTCATCGCGAATACGTTCAAAGTAGACGATAAATGAGTCAGCGGTAACACCGATAGCAACGATGGCTCCAGCGATACCCGCCAAGGTAAGCGTGAATCCGATCGCCTCTCCCAATACCAAGAAGGTGAGGTAGAGCATTCCGGCTGCAACGAGCAATGAAGCCACTGTTACGAAGCCGAGAACACGGTAGTAGATGACTGAGAAGATGAAGACCAGCAGCATGCCGAGGGCACCGGCAAGTAGACCAGCTTCTAGCTGATCTGAACCGAGTGTTGGTGATACCTGCTGAACTTCACCGCGATCAAAGGCAAGTGGAAGTGCGCCGTACTTAAGTACATTGGCAAGATCTTGTGCCTCAACCTGCGAGAAGTTTCCAGTGATCTGAGCATTACCTGATGGAATTGCTTCGTTGATAGAAGGCGCTGAAACAACCAAGCCATCGAGAACGATCGCAACTTGATTCTGTGGAGATGCAAGAGATGTCACGCGGTTGGTCAAAGCAGCAAATGCCTTTGTACCATCGCCATTGAAGGTGAGTGAGACAGTCCAGACATTTCCTGCCTGTGTATCGATACCTGCTGCTGCCTTCGATACTTGAGTACCAAGAACCTCAGCCGGAGCCAAGATGAATTTACTTGCTCCGGTGCGATCACAGGCAACAATGGTCTCGCTCGGCGCATCTGCACCAGTTCCCTGAAGGTTTGCAACGTTGGTGCAATCAAGAGCTGCGAATTTTGCATTGATATCTGCAGCAACACCTGCGACAGGAGTTGCAGCATCTGTGCCTGTTCCTGCTGTACCAATTGCTGTTGCAAGTACCTGACGGAAGCGAAGTTCAGCGGTCTGACCAACAAGATCGACCACACGTCGACCTGAGTCACCTGGTACTGAAATCACAATCTGTCGGTTGGTGCCACTTCCCTGAGCTGTTACCTCAGACTCAGCAACACCGAGTGAGTTAACGCGCTGACGAATAATGGAGACAGCCTGATCGATCGCCTCTGATGTCACCTTGTTGGCATCATTAGATGCGCGAGGTTGGAGGGTGACGCTGGTACCGCCACGGAGATCGAGGCCTAGGCGCACTGATGTTGCGCCTTGAAGTAGAGCAGTTGCGCTGAGACCGACAAGGATGAGGGCCAAGATCGCAAGGGCGCGCCCTGGGCGGCCTGAGCTCTTCACAGTTTTATTTGGTGTGGACATAGGGGCAGAGTCTAGGCGCTAGGGCGCTGAGGTGTCGAAAAGCGAGGGTGATCCAGGAGGTGGCGTTCGTCCCACATGCTCATATCCGGCAGGGGTGGCGATACGACCTCGCGGAGTGCGGGCCATAAAGCCATGGCGCACCAAGAATGGCTCAGCTACTGCCTCAACTGTCTCAACCTCTTCCCCAACAGCGATGGCAAGGGTGGAGAGGCCGACCGGACCTCCATTGAAGCGATCGATGAGCGCGAGTAGCACGGCGCGATCGAGGCGATCGAGCCCCTTCTCATCCACCTCATAGATCTCGAGAGCTCGAAGAGCATGTTGATGGGTCAGCTCTTTCGATCCGGAGACTTGTGCCAAGTCCCGCACGCGACGAAGCAGCCTATTTGCAATACGTGGAGTTCCGCGGGAGCGCCCTGCAATCTCAGCGACAGCTGCGCCATCAATTGAAACGCCCAAGAGTGTGGCACTTCTTGCGATCACCTTCTCCAGCTCTTCGCTTTCGTAGAAATCTAGATGTGCGGTAAAGCCAAAGCGATCTCGGAGTGGTGAGGGAAGGAGACCTGCTCGCGTTGTCGCTCCCACCAGCGTGAAGTGCGGCAGCTGCAATGGAATCGATGTTGCGCCCGGTCCCTTACCGACAATGACATCAACACGAAAATCTTCCATCGCCATATAGAGAAGTTCCTCGGCGGGGCGAGAGAGTCGATGGATCTCATCGAGGAAGAGAATCTCTCGTTCGACCAGTGAGGAGAGGATTGCTGCAAGATCGCCAGCATGCGTAATAGCAGGTCCGCTCGAAATACGAATAGGAGCGCCCATCTCACCGGCAAGAATCATTGCGAGAGTTGTCTTACCCAAACCTGGAGGGCCCGACAAGAGGATGTGATCGGCAGAGGCCCCGCGAGATTTCGCAGCTGTAAGAAGAACACTTAACTGTTCACGAACACGATGTTGTCCAACAAACTCATCGAGTGATTTAGGTCGAAGTGCTAGCTCTGCCGTTGACTCCTCCGATGTTGAGGTGATTAGAGCTGGATCGACGATACGTTCGTTCATCGCTTACCGTTTTGTAAAGCCAACTTGAGAAGTTCTGGAACGTTCATCGTTGCTGGATCTTCACCATTTTCAACGAGATTGCTAAATGTATTGTTAATGGCGATATCAGATTCTTTAGCGGTGAAGCCAAGGCCCGTTAGCGCCGAAAGAAGTTGATCGCGCACCGCGGAATGTGTTGCAAGCTGTGGCACAGAATTATCAGCTACCAACTTGCCCTTGAGTTCGAGAATAAGACGTTGCGCACCTTTGCGCCCAATACCTGGCACTTTCTCAATTGCAGCAATATCTTCCAATGAGATCGCTCGCGCGAGCTCATCTGGCGTAAGTGCACCGGTAATTGCAAGAGCTACCTTGGGGCCAATGCCCGTGACGCTCTGCAAGGTTTCGTAGATATCCCGATCTCTTGCATCGAGAAAACCGAAGAGCGTCATTGAATCCTCTCGAACAATCAGAGTTGTCGAGAGCGAAACTTCACTACCCATGACGATATGGGTCGATGTCCTTGGGGTGATGGAGATTGAATACCCGACTCCCCCGACCTCCAGCACAACTTTCTCGGTGGTGAGATGGCGAACTGTGCCGGTCAGGTGAGCAATCATTGTGCCCTCAGTTTAGCAAGGCGCTCTTTCTCCGCCTTCACAGCGCTAGCAAGGCGTGAAGAATTTTCACCTCGCCAGGCATGAGTGATTGCTAGCGCCAATGAGTCGGTCGCATCAACAGGCTTGGGGATTACCTCTAACTTGAGGATTCGTTTCACCATCTCTGCCACCTGAACTTTTCCTGCTCGCCCAGATCCAGTAACAGCTGCCTTGACCTCGGAAGGAGTGTGCATTGCAACTGGTATTCCTCTGCGTGCTGCAACTAAGAGCGCGACTCCGGCCGCTTGTCCTGTTCCCATAACGGTGCGGACATTGTGTTGAGCGAAAACGCGTTCGACTGCAACGACATCTGGTTTATTGCGATCAATCCAGAGCTCTATCTCACGTTCAAGTCCGAGGAGACGTTCTTCCAGTGGCGCATCAACTGGTGTGAGAATTACTCCAACATCGACAAGAGTGAGTTCCCGTGCGCTCTTCTGTGAGATGACTCCGACGCCACAGCGAGTCAGTCCTGGGTCGATACCCATGATGATCTTTACCGTAGCCATGCCTCAAAGCCTATGGGCGTATGAGAGAAACCTTATGAAAGGCTCGCCATTACCTCATCTGATACATCGAAGTTGGCGAAGACGTTCTGCACATCATCGAGCTCTTCGATTGCATCGATAAGTTCAAAGACCTTGGTAGCGCCCTCTGCGTCTAATGGAATGCTCATCGATGGAAGGAATGAAGAGTCGGCAGATTCATAATCAATCCCAGCGCTCTGTAGCGCGGTACGAGCTGCTACGAGATCTGATGCTTCACAGACAACTTCGAAAGATTCGCCGAGGTCATTAACCTCTTCTACGCCAGCATCGAGGGCTGCCTCAAGAATAGAATCCTCAGTAACACCGCTTACCTTGTTAACGATGATGACGCCTTTGCGGTTAAAGAGGTAAGAGACAGACCCTGGATCGGCCATTGTTCCGCCATTGCGGGTCACAGCTACGCGAACCTCAGATGCGGCGCGATTACGATTGTCCGAAAGACACTCAATCATGATTGCGACCCCATTAGGACCATAACCTTCATACATAATCGTCTGCCAATCAGCGCCACCCGATTCAAGTCCGGCACCGCGCTTGACAGCGCGCTCGATGTTATCTGCAGGCATTGAATTCTTCTTTGCCTTGGCGATTGCATCGAAGAGGGTTGGATTTCCATCAACATCAGGTCCACCATTACGTGCAGCTACTTCAATCGCTTTGATCAACTTTGCGAAGTTCTTTGCGCGACGGCTATCGATTACAGCCTTCTTATGCTTTGTAGTTGCCCACTTGGAATGGCCTGACATAGATCACCTCTAGATACTCGAGAAAGAACAATCTTAAAATTAGAACGTAAGAGTAGCGCTTAGCGACATATCTCTTCAAAAAAGTACTGGTGGACGCTGAGATCTCCGGTCAATTCAGGATGAAAACTGGTCGCAAAGAGCTTGCCTTGGCGGACAGCAACTGGATGTCCAGCCGTAGTGGCAAGGACCTCCACCGAAGAACCGACCTCTTCAACCCACGGCGCCCTGATGAAGACTCCATTGACCTTCTTGCCAGCAAAATCAATCTCGCCTTCAAAGGACTCCACCTGGCGGCCAAAGGCATTACGTCTAACCGTCATATCAATTCCACCGAAGGTCTCTTGTCCCTCTGCCCCACCCACGATGCGATCTGCAAGGAGAATCATTCCTGCGCAAGAGCCATAGACGGGAAGGCCAGTAGAAATCTTTTCTCGAATTGGATGGAAGAGCTCAAAGGTCTTGGCAAGAAGGGCAATCGTCGTCGACTCTCCCCCTGGAAGAATCAGCGCATCAATATCTTCGAGCTCTGAAGCGCGGCGGATCGCAACGGCGCTATGACCTGAATTCTCGCTGGCAGCGATATGTTCGCGAAAATCTCCTTGGAGTGCGAGAACGCCAATCTTCATTGAAGAGTTAAATTACCAACCGCGCTCTGCCAGGCGATGAGGAACAGGAATATCAGCGACGTTGATGCCAACCATCGCCTCACCTAATCCGCGTGATGCCTCTGCAAGAACCTTAGGATCATTGAAGAATGTTGTTGCCTTCACGCAAGCAGCAGCGCGAGCAGCTGGATTGCCTGATTTAAAGATTCCAGAGCCGACGAATACTCCATCGGCGCCCATCTGCATCATGAGAGCAGCATCTGCTGGTGTCGCAATACCACCTGCAGTAAAGAGAACGACTGGAAGCTTTCCTGTCTGAGCAACCTCTTGCACGAGAGCGAAAGGTGCTTGCATCTCCTTTGCAGCAACATAGAGTTCATCTTCGCGCATCGATGTGAGGCGACGAATCTCACTGCCGATTGTGCGCATATGTGTCATCGCATTGGAGACATCTCCGGTACCTGCTTCACCCTTAGAGCGAATCATCGCTGCACCTTCGTTGATGCGGCGCAGAGCCTCACCAAGATTGGTAGCGCCACAGACAAATGGAATCTTAAAGTTCCATTTGTCGATATGGTTTGTGAAATCTGCTGGTGTGAGAACTTCTGACTCATCGATGTAGTCAACTTCTAGGCTCTCAATAATCTGCGCTTCAACAAAGTGACCGATGCGGACCTTGGCCATTACTGGAATTGACACGGCAGCTTGAATCTTCTGAATCATGTCGGGATCTGACATGCGTGCGACACCACCTTGGGCGCGAATATCTGCCGGCACTCGCTCAAGGGCCATCACAGCGCATGCGCCTGCATCTTCGGCAATCTTCGCCTGCTCTACATTGACGACATCCATGATGACGCCACCCTTGAGCATCTCAGCCATACCGCGCTTAACGCGAGCTGTACCTGTTGCCTCAGACATTGAAAGACCCCTTTGTTTCAGAGAGTTGAATCGGTGCTCTTCTAGAGGGGTGAGTCTACTTGCTGGCCGTATTTGTCGCATCTTGCATTGATGCAGGGGTAAATACAGGCTCTTTAGAGGTGAGGGCGAACCAAATCTGTCCCTTTTCAAAGGTGAGCTCGCGCCCATTTACGTCGGTAAATGTTGTGCCTGAATCTTCTGAGGAGCGGTTCCATAGACAAGGCGAATATCCGCCATTGCGCAGGAGGTAACAAGAGCCCGTTCCAACCGTTGCTGAAAAGGGAGTTACTCCCCCAACTTTATCTTTATAGATGGAGTCCGTTATTGAAACTATCTGGATTATGAAGGTCTTTGGACCTAATACATAGCCAGTGGAATCAAGATTGATTTTGCCGTTGTGATTGAGCAACCAACGATCTTCCTTTGCTGACCAGACAGCGTCGTAGCTGCTGGCCGGCCACGAGATATGTGCACTCTTGATAGGGATTAAATCTTCGGATGGTTCGCCGAAGTTCCATCCCATATTTGCCGAAGTAGCAGGTGCGATGCCACGAGATGTGCTCTCTTGTAGAAGCTCCGGAGCTTTGAGCATCATCGCATAGGGTGCAACCCGAGCGGGATCGTTGTAATAGAAACTAGGTCCAAATTTATTTGCACCGACGTCATAGAGATTTGCTGAGGCAATAACTGGTAACAACAAACGTTGCGCCCCACTATAGGCAAAAGCAACTTTGCCGTATTGAGCTAGAAGTTCAATATCTGAAATTCTGGCAGATCGCACCGGTCCCACAATCGCAGGAATTTTTGAGGAGAAGACAACTGCCAATCGAGTAAGACCGCCTTCAACTTGCTCGATATAGACAACATCGGCGTCTTTCAAGCCAACTTGAGGATGGGCATAGGTCGTATCATCAATCTTCACAACCAGCAGAGGCCCATCGCTTCCGTTGAGTCCGGTGAGTGAATGCACCGGCTCATCATCTGCAAAGTTCAGTGAAATCTTCTCTACCGGAATAAGCCCAAAAGACCCCACGATTACCGCGGCAAGAGAGAAGAGCGCGATTGCGGTTAGGAGAAAACGTTTAAAGAACATCAGCTTCAAACTCGTATGTCACAGGAAGAGGAGCACGACCGGCCAATCTAAATGTGCGAATGGTCCACTTGGATCGAATCAAGATCGTTCTATTGACCGACTCGACGTGGAGGGAGATTGCCACCTTGATCTTCTCATTTAACTCACTGAGCTCCCGTAGAAGATCTTGCTCGATTGCGCCGTGCATCGTCTCTGATGTCTCCAGCAGAATTCCAAGGGCTCCAGTTAATCCGGTCTCAGCTTGTGAGCGATCCTTCACACTTGCCTCGCGTGCCTGATGAGCGGCGAAGGTGAGCAGTAATGAGGAGGCGGGATCTGCGATTTCAGAGCGTGCTATCTCAATCGCGATTGCAGCTCTGCGCTGCAGAAGTCCATCAAGGTTGGCCCAACTCGTCTCAACACGGTGGTGTAATCGATCTAGGCGCGTAGCTAAGAATGATAAATACCAAGCGAAGAGAGCAACGAGGAAGAGAATGACGAGCGCCTTAAAATTCATTTTACTTCCCTAGAAATTTATTCCAGCCACGGTTCTCAGATGAGAGCGTAACTTTACCAAGGCCGACCATCGCCATCTCATAAACATCATAGATTCGTGTGGCAAC
Source organism: Candidatus Planktophila sp. (assembly GCA_030832135.1). Lineage (GTDB taxonomy): Bacteria > Actinomycetota > Actinomycetes > Nanopelagicales > Nanopelagicaceae > Planktophila. The sequence goes on along the minus strand of JAURJS010000084.1, from coordinate 16,265 downwards.
TTCATCCCAATCAAAATATTGTGCATAGATCTTTCCATCGATCTTCAGCTGATTGCGTCGCTGCCCATCTTTAAGCAATTGGGAGATTGACCCGGCAAGAGATGCGGAATCCTCTGAAGTGAAGAGTTCTCCATACTTACCATTTCCCAACAGCGCTTGAAAGGCGGGAATATCGCTAGCAACTACCGCAGCACCTGCAGCCAAAGCCTCTGCAAGGATAATTCCAAATGATTCTCCTCCAGTATTAGGTGCAACATAAACTCCGATGGAGTGGAGGAAATCTGCCTTCTCTTCTTCGCTAATTCGTCCGAGGAATGTAAACCTTGTTCTTAGGTGCGATGGAACGCCTTGGAGGAACTCATCGGAATCACCAGGACCTGCAACAACTATCCGAACATCAGGAACTTCCTTGATGATCGCAGGTAGGGCATCGACGAGAACCATCAATCCTTTTCGAGGTTCCTGGAATCGACCGATAAATCCAATGGAGTTCCCGCTCCACTGCTCGTTCATCGCTCCAAGAGCTAAGCGGCGAGCATAAATTCCATTGGGCACGACCACCGCATCAGTCTCCAGATGCTCAGTCAGGGTCTCTCTCGCTGCTTCACTGACTGCAATTCTCGCTGTTAACTTCTCAATCACAGGTTCTAGAATCGGACCGATTGCAAAGATCGCCTTCTGTCTCTTTGCAGATGCATGGAAGGTTCCGACTAAAGGACCTTCTGCGGCAAAACATGCCAAGAGTGCAATGGATGGAATTGCTGGTTCATGGAGATGTAACAAGTCAAAATCTCCCTGTGCTATCCAATTTCTCACTCTCGCAAAGGCGATTGGTCCAAAGAGAATGCGCGCTACCGCTCCGTTATAAGGAATCGAGATCGGCTTGCCAGCGCTGACCACATAATCAGGAAGGTTCTCTTCATCTGATGTGGGAGCAAGGACTGAGACGTAGTGGCCTTGAGAGATGAGATATGTCGCAAGGTCGGCGATATGTGCCTGAACACCACCTGGCGTATCCCACCCATAAGGGCAGACAATGCCAATCCGCTTTCTTTCAAAGGTCATTAATAAATTCCTTCTTCAATCCAGATTCGTTGGAGCATATGCCAATCCTCTGGTCTTTCTTCAATCCCAGATTCGAAGGCTCTCGCTGTATTCTGAACAGTCTCGGCGACTCTCTCGCTCTCATCTGCGAGCGACGATATCTCAATCGATTGGAAATCGATATGAATTCCAGTCTTCGTGTAACTGACATGAGCTGCGACTAGGGGCAAGCCTTCCTTCATCGCAAGAACTGCTGGACCAGCTGGCATCTTCGCTCTATGGCCGAAGAAGTCCACTTCAATTCCAGAGGCAGAGAGGTCGCGATCTGCAACGAGGGCGATCAAGCGCTTCTCTCGAGCGCGCTTGACCAGTGTGAGAAAGGCGCGAGAATCTAATCCCAGAACTTCAAATCCCATCTCTTCCCGATATGTCAGGAATTTCTTAAAGAGCTTCTCGGGCTTTAAAACTTCAGCCACTGTGACAAGTGGAAAACCTTCGTTGCAGAAATAGGCGCCGGCGTGATCCCAATTTCCTGAGTGAGGAAGGGCGATAACTACTCCCCTTCCTTCATTCATCGGGCTTCGCAATAAATCATCTCGGGTTGTCGTCACTGTTGAGGCAATTCTGGAAGGGCTCCAACGGTGAATTCGGAAGGTGTCACACCAATACCGCATATAGCTTTGAAGTCCAGCAACCACAAGCTCTTCTAGATCTTCTTCAGAAAGTCCTGGTTTCACAATCGAATAATTGGTGCGAAGTCGTCGAACGCTCTTGCCATTCTTTCGATACATCGACTCTGCCAACTTAGAGAAGAGTGCGTATGCGAATTTCTCGGGTAAGATTCCAATAATCTTCCAACCAAGAAGATAGGCAAGATAAGAGAGGTGGGCAACCATCTAGGAAAGACCTCGATAGACAACGACAACTCTCTGCAACGCAGTGATTGCACTCAAAGCCAAGAGCGACCACATCAATACCGCCAGAATATGCGGAATGCCCAAACCATGGAAGCCAATGGCTGTCAGCGCAATAATCAAACGCTCGGTTCTTTCTGCAATTCCCACCGTGCAACTAATTCCAAATGACTCTGCCTTTGCCCGGATATAGGGCACAAGGAATCCAAAGACAATAGTTGCGATGATGACTGGATAGATGGCTAGATCTTCTAGGATGCAATAAATAGCAAGGCTTCCAAGAATGACGGAATCCGTGATCCGATCACAGGTCGAATCGAGGAAACCTCCCCAAGCACTGGCGCCGCTCTTTGAAAGACGCGCAATTGCCCCATCAAAGAGGTCACTCAAGGCGAAGAAGATGATGACGAGTGTGCCGATGAAGAGCTCGCCACGCGGATAGAAATACATCGCAGCCGCTGCAGTACCGATCGTTCCGCCAACTGTCACAGCATTAGGTGTGATTCCGGCACGTATAGCCAACCTGGCTATCGGTTCAATAAATCTATTGACGGCGGGTTTAAATGCTGAGCTAACCATGTCCTCATCGTAGAGTTACCTCCATGACTTCAACTAGCCGCGACGCTAAGAAATCGATCAAAATCTACGCACACGTCAGCGCAACGCCAGAGCAATTCGCCCTAAGACTTCAGGGAGAGGTTGCAAGCGCCGTCGACCCTGAGTGCGATGTGGCGATATTTGCCATCAACCCTGGGGCGGGAATCGATAACGCCACTATCGAGCTATGGCGCCAATTTGATGAGTATCAAACTCCCAGGATGGTTCTGGTGACAGTCCTTGAAGGCATGGAGATGGATTTCGATGATGCTGTGCTTGTCGCAAATCGCGTCTTCGATCCCGTTGTTACACCCTATCTCGTCCTCCATGGTGAAAGCGGAGACCCGATCGGCACGGTATCTCTCGAAGATTTAACCACCAAGGATTATTCAACAACTCCCCCAACTGAAGGCAGCTGCGATAGTGAGCTTGCTGAATTGGTAAAGGATTTTCAAGAGGAATATAGAGATCACATTATGGAGATGGAAGATGGCGCATTTGCTGCCGGGATTCTCTTTCCCGCACTTCCCGTCAATCTTGCAAATGGTTTGGGTCTTGATCTAGTGCAGAGCTACCTCGATCAATTACCAAGCCGCAGCTAACTCATCTCGCGTCAAAGTAAGAAGCTGAGGCATTACTTTGGTCTTGCCGATAATCGGCATGAAGTTTGCATCCCCTGACCATCTCGGAACAATATGTTGATGGATATGTGCGGCAACTCCAGCGCCTGAGATTGCACCTTGATTCATGCCTAGATTGAAACCCTCACACTTGGAAACTTTGCGAATGGTATTCATCGCATGAGATGTCATATCGGTAATCTCGTGACGCTCTTCCAGAGTGAGCTCGGTCAGATCTGCAACATGGCGAAAGGCGCAAACTAAGAGATGGCCTGGGTTATATGGATACAAGTTCATCACCACATAGGCATGAGTTCCGCGAGCGACGATTAACCCTTCTTCATCCGATAACGTCGGAATGCGACAGAACGGGCATTCAACGTTATTGCCTTCAAGTGGGCGATTTTCACCGCGAAGATAGTCAAGGCGATGTGGAGCCCAGAGACGTTGCCAGCCATCTGGCATTCCAGCTCCACCAACAACCGCCTCAGACATGGTTAGTTCTGAACTCGATCGGCTACTACTTGAGCAATCTCCTTGATTGCTTCTGCGATAGGAACACCATTCTTCTGCTCGCCATTGCGGTAGCGGAATGAGATCGCTCCAGCCTTCATATCCTCTTCACCAGCAATCAACATAAATGGAATCTTCTGCAGTTGGGCGTTGCGAATCTTCTTTTGGAAGCGATCATCAGAGGTGTCAATATCTGCGCGGATGCCAGCCTTCTTTAATTGTGCAACAACTTCAAACATATAGTCATTAAAGGTATCGGCAACAGGAATTGCGATCGCCTGCACCGGAGCAAGCCATGCTGGGAAGGCGCCTGAGTAATGCTCTGTGAGAACACCGAAGAATCGTTCGATTGAACCGAAGAGTGCGCGGTGAATCATCACCGGACGTTGGCGTGTGCCATCTGATGATGCATATTCAAGTTCAAATCGCTGTGGAAGTTGGAAGTCAACCTGGATGGTAGACATCTGCCAGGTGCGACCAATCGCATCCTTTGCCTGTACCGAAATCTTCGGACCATAGAAGGCAGCTCCACCCTCGTCGAGAACCAGCTCAAGATTCTGGGCAAGTGCAGCTTTGCGAAGAGCCTCTGTCGCTTCTTCCCAATCTGAATCTTCTCCAACAGATTTCTCGGGATTACGCGTTGATAGTTCGAGATAGAAATCTTCAAGACCGTAATCACGTAAGAGATTGAGAACGAAGGTAAGGAGAGAATCAAGCTCACCTGGCATCTGATCTTTAGTGCAGTAGATGTGAGCATCATCCTGGGTAAAACCGCGAGCACGTGTAATGCCATGAAGAACGCCGGACTTCTCGTAACGATAGACAGTTCCAAATTCAAAGAGGCGTAATGGAAGTTCGCGATATGAACGACCACGAGATGCGAAAATCAAGTTGTGGAAGGGGCAGTTCATCGGCTTCATGTAGTACTGCTGACCAGGACGCTTGATAGTTCCATCTTCATGGAGCTCTTCATCCATAATCATCGGTGGATACATGCCCTCTGAGTACCAATCGAGGTGGCCGGACTTCTGAAAGAGCGCTGCCTTTGTCAGGTGAGGTGAGTAAACGAATTCATACCCCTCATCTTCATGGCGCTTTCGTGAGTAATCCTCCATCGCACGGCGAACAATTCCGCCTTTAGGGTGGAAGACGGCAAGGCCAGAACCAATCTCATCTGGAAATGAGAAGAGATCTAACTCTTGTCCGAGGCGTCGGTGATCGCGCTTTTCCGCCTCAGCCAATAACTCTAAATAAGCGTTCAGTTCATCTTGAGATGGCCATGCGGTTCCGTAGATACGTTGGAGCATCGGATTCTTCTCGGAACCACGCCAATAGGCACCAGCACTACGCATCAACTTAAATGCGGGGATGTGCTTGGTCGATGGCAGGTGTGGACCGCGACAGAGATCAGACCAGACTGGTTGTCCATCTCGACCTAAGTTGTCATAGATAGTGAGTTCTCCCCCACCTACTTCAACGCTTGCCTCATCTCCTTGCGGTCCTTTCAGGCCAATGAGTTCACATTTATATGGTTCGTGGGCGAGCTCTTTAAGAGCATCTGCCTCGGTTGTGACGCGGCGCTTGAAGCGCTGGCCTTCCTTAACAATCTTGCGCATCGCGCTTTCGATCTTCTCTAGATCATCAGGATTAAATGGTTCTTGTGGATCAAAGTCGTAATAGAAACCATCTGTGATCGGAGGACCAATTCCAAGTCGTGTCTGTGAAAATACTTGTTGGACAGCTTGAGCCATCACGTGGGCTGTTGAGTGGCGAAGGACTGCTAGCCCTTCAGGAGATGAAATCGTCACGCCTTCAACAACATCACCATCTGCGAGATCGGTCCAGAGATCGCGGAGTACTCCGTTGATCTTGCAAACGACTACCTCTTTATTATCTGCAAAGAGATGGGTGGGCTTCTGGTCGACTTCAACCTTACGTGGCTGACCCTCGACGGTGATCGCGATTTCGGACATATGACTAGAGTACCGAAAAGTATTGAATCTTTTCCCTTATTTGGGTCACGAAGGCGAGCGAGGCCTCACCACACGGCAGGCGCATCTCTCCAACTTGCTCAACAGGTTGCGCAATCTTGAGACTGCTTAACAATGTGATCTCTGAAGCCTGCGGAACTTCAGTGATATGAATGTTGCGCACCTCAACGCCACATCTCTCAATTGCGAGAGATCTCATCGTTCCCGGCAAGATGCCAGCTGAGATTGGCGGCGTGACCCAGGTGTCGTCGAAGAGGAAGGCTAGGTTAGAGATTCCCGTCTCCGTCACATTGTTGGCGCTATTAAAGACGATTGCATCATCGAAGCCGTGTGCTCTTGCCTCATCGACAATCTCGTAGTGAGAGTCATATGGGAAGGTCTTAAATTGCTCACCAATTGCCTTAGATGTGTGTGGTGAGAAGGTAAGAAATCCCCCTTCAACCAAATCTTCATAAGGGTCATGTGTGATGACAACTCCATCGGTGGTGAAACAGATGCGTAGCCGTCCAATCGGGTGCGGATTCTCTGCCAACACCTGTGCAACCTGTGCGCGAATACTTTCTTCACCTGGCATCTTGATTCCAGTGGCAGCAGATGCTGTGAGTGCCCGGCGCATATGTCGAGTGAACTCGGCGACCTTTCCATCTTCTGTTCTTAACGTCTCAAAAAATCCATCACCTTCAGGAAATGGTCGCCGCGCTGGATGAATCACAGTTCGCCTCCGGCAATAGAGATCAGGTGACGGGCTTTGAGTTGAGTCTCTTCCCACTCTGCATGCGGATCGCTGCCCCAAGTAATGCCAGCTCCTGTGCCATAGCGAAGATATTTATCTCCGGTAGTCCAGAATGTTCTGATCGCAACAGCCAATTCAGCGCGATCGCCGTGGATATATCCAAGAGCTCCACAGTAAGGACCGCGATTGCTTACTTCATGCTCTTTTATGATCGTCAGCGCAGAACTCTTTGGCGCACCAGAGACTGAACCAGGTGGAAGCGTTGCCTTAAATATCTCACTCCAGCTCACGCCACTTCGAAGTGTGCCCTCAATATCGGAAACTAAATGAGTTATTCCAGGATGCTTCTCTTGTCTAAAGAGCGCGCTTACTTCAACTGAACCAGGTTCACAGATCTGTGAGATGTCATTGCGCATTAAATCCACAATCATCAGATTCTCTGATTTATCTTTATCGCCAAAAACCTCTTGATTCCAACGAATAGTTCCCTTGATAGGTGAGGTGATGATGCGATCTCCATTGCGAGAAAGAAAACGCTCAGGAGAAGCTGATGCAATTTCAAATCCCGGAATCTTTAAGAAGGATGCAAAGGGAGCGGGATGGGCTCCAAGGATTGCTGCAAAGAGCGACTCTAATTTCTGAGGTTTTTCGCCCATGAAATGTGAGAGCTCGCGGCATGCATTGACTTGATAAACCCCACCTGCAGCGATCGACTCTCTAATCTCGTGAACATATCCGATGAAATCAATCATCTCTTGGCTCGATTTCCAAGGACGCTCTAAACGTTGCCAAGGTTCTACTTGCGGAAACTCTCGCTCCACGACCTTCTTAAATCGCGCAAAGTGATAATTACCTTCAAAGGTGGCAAGAACTGCCCAGAAATTTCCATCATCTAACCGAGATGGATCAGAGGTGACCTCAGCCAGGCGGCTGGCATGGAGCCCGCCCATCCAGAATTGATGGCCACCACCGATAAACATGGGGTAAGGCTAAGGGCTACCGGTTGCAGAAAAGCGCGCTTTGGCACTTCTGCCCCTCCTGCGCTAGATTTGCGCCCGCAATACGCGGACGTAGCGCAGCTGGTAGCGCGGAACCTTGCCAAGGTTCAGGTCGCGGGTTCGAACCCCGTCGTCCGCTCGGATTAGAAGTCACTTTTTGTAGATCTATATCTTCGAAGGTGGCTTTTTATCTACTGGGCAGAGTTTTAAATTCTGACCTGGGAAATGGTGGAATGGCCGAGAGGCGAGGCAAGGGACTGCAAATCCCTCTACACGGGTTCAAATCCCGTTTCCACCTCCAATCGTTATCAATGATTTATCTGATGTAAAAGTGTTTCAACGAAGAAACGGAATACTCTGATGCCCATGACACAGGAATACCTCGAAGGTCCAGAGCGTCCATGGGGTCGTTACCAAGTGCTTGCCGACACACCTACATATAAAGTGAAAACTATCTGGGTCGAGCCAGGTCATCGCCTCTCTTTGCAGCGCCACCAGAAGCGAGAAGAGCATTGGTATATCGTCTCTGGAGTCGCTGATGTAGTTCTCGGCGATAAGACATTTAAGGCACATGCGGGTGAATCTGTTGAGGTCGCAATCGGCGAACAGCATCGCATCGGCAATTCAGGCTCTGAGGTCATGATCTTCGTTGAGGTCCAGCGTGGAACCTACTTTGGCGAAGACGATATCGAGCGCATCGAGGATGATTACGCTCGCTAATCACCATAGCTCTTCTTGCGTTACACTTCCTCCACGGCCTCACCACAACTTCATAAGACCCGGACGATTGGCTCAGCGGTAGAGCACCACATTGACATTGTGGGGGTCACTGGTTCGATCCCAGTATCGTCCACTTCCATATTAGGATTTCTCTATGTCCAATAATGTAGTTCTCTTCATCCAAAATTACGCAACCGATCCTCCGCACCTAGTCGCAGAGTGGTTGGAGGAGATTGGCTTTACAACTAGAACCATTAAGGCTTTCGATGGTGAAACAATTCCAACTGAACTCAGCTCAGATATCTGCGCGGTAATCCCCCTTGGTGGAGCGATGAATGCCATGCAAGATAACGAATATCCATGGCTTGCAGTCGAGAAGGCGTTGATCAAGAAATCAGTAGATGCAGATCTTCCCGTTCTCGGAATCTGTCTTGGCGCTCAGCTCCTTGGGGCTGCCTTGGGTGGAACTATCTCTCGACTGGATTCCAATGAGATCGGAATCTATGAGATCAATCAGGTCGCAGATGATGCGATTATGAATGTTGGAAAGAGCGCACCTACGACTCAATGGCATGAGGACTATGTCTCCATCTTGCCAACTGGTGCAACATTGATTGCTGATAGTCCACAGTGCCCAACTCAGATCTTCAAAGTTGGGACGTTGAGTTATGGCTTGCAATGCCATCCGGAGGCAGATGCATCGATTGTTGCACTGTGGGAGGCGAAGCCAGATAACGCATTTAAGAACTTTGATGGAGCTACAGCAGATGCAACTGTTGCTTCGATGGTGAAATCCCGAGAGGGCGATTTGGCAACAAAATGGAAACCCATCATTCAACAATGGGGTCGCGCGGTTTTGGAACATACATCGAACTAGTGAGTCACATCTCATTAACCTCGTATTTCCTGTGAATTTCTATTTATCTGCATAGTGAGACGAATTACTGGCGTGGCATGACTGCTACTCGCGAGTTATCCCCTTGATGGACTTAGGTTTACCTCATGAGTTCAGAGCGCCTGCCAACCATCATCCAAGGTGGCATGGGCATTGCTGTCTCTTCAAACCAACTTGCTAAAGAAGTTGCGAAGACGGGCAACCTTGGCGTTATCTCTGGCACTGCAATCGATTCAGTAATCTCACGTCGTTTACAAGATGGCGATATTGATGGGTCAATTCGCCGAGCAATGTCGCACTTTCCAAATCAAGATGTGATTAAGGGAGTGCTGGATCGCTACTTCATTGAAGGCGGTCGCGATCAATCTAAGCCTTATATCGATGTTCCAAAGCTCACTCTCAAGCCGGTGCAACATGCAGTCGATCTCCTCGTTGTCGCATCCTTTGTTGAAGTGTGGCTCGCTAAGGAAGGCCATGATGGATTGATTGGCATGAATCTTCTCGAGAAGATTCAGATGTGTATTCCCGCTCAGTTATTTGGTGCGATGTTGGCTGATGTTGATTACATTCTTATTGGCGCTGGTATTCCTGCGCAGATTCCAAATCTTCTCAACCAATTAGCACTTGGTAAGCCGGTTGCTATGACAGTTGATGTTGCTGAATCAACGATGAAGCACTTCATCTCATTTGATCCTGGTTGCATTGAAGGGCTCTCCTTTCCGATCAAGCGCCCACAGTTCTTAGCTATCGTCTCTTCACACGCCCTTGTTGCTTATCTCAATAAAGATGAGATCACTAAGCCTGATGGCTATGTCATTGAAGGACATACAGCGGGTGGTCACAACGCTCCCCCACGAAATAAGAAGTCGAAAGATGAAGAAGGTAACCCGATCTATACCGAACAAGATGAGGCAGATCTGGTAAAGGTTAAAAACTCAGGTTCTCCATTCTGGCTCGCCGGTGGGTATGCAACACCCGCCAAGGTGCAAGAGGCTCTCGCTGCAGGCGCACAAGGCGTTCAAGTAGGTTCTCTCTTTGCTCTTGCCGAAGAGTCAGGCTTCACGTCAGATTTAAAGCAAGAGGTCATCGACTCCCTCACATCTGAAACTCTGACTGTGAAGACAGATGGAAGCGCATCTCCAACAGGCTTCCCATTTAAGGTTGCCGTCCTTCCAAAGTCACTCTCTGATGATGATGCTTACGAAGCACGTAATCGCATCTGCGACCTTGGTTATCTTCGTACTCCATTTGAACGCGAAAATGGTGGAGTTGGTTACCGTTGTCCTTCAGAGCCACTTAAGACATATGAATTTAAGAAGGGCAATGTTGAAGAAGCACAACATTCACAGTGTCTCTGCAACGCCTTGATGTCGAATATTGGGCTCGGTCAACTTCGTCCTGATGGACGTCGTGAACTTCCTTTGATCACGCTGGGCTCTGACTTATCTGGCCCTGATTACCTTGCAAAGAAACATACAGATGGATGGAGAGCGCAAGATGTCATCAACTACCTACTCGGTAAGTAGGGTGTGAAGCGCATCTAAATCTGCGCTATCAGCTGGTGCAATATCCCAAGGCTTATGGAGTCCATCATTACTCCATCGTGGAATGACATGCATGTGTGCATGAAAGACAGTCTGCCAGCCGGCTTCTCTATTCATTTGGAAGATTGTCGTACCTTCTGATTGCAATCTGCTCTGCAGAAGATCTGCAACCTTCTTAGCAGCTGTTGCTATCCCGCCATAAACCTCAGCAGCCATTGAGTGGATATCGACATGGTGATCCTTGGGAATGACCAATGAGTGCCCACGGCCTGCTGGAAAGATATCCAAGAAGGCGATGTGGTGATCATCTTCATAGATTCGCTTCGATGGAATCTCGCCGGCGATTATCTTGCAGAAGATGCAACTGCTATCGACTTCGCTCATGAAGTAGATGGTAATTGGGCGATACGGTTTCGGGCAATGGTCTGGCTCGGTGACTCTTTACCGAGAAGCATCTGCAGAATTCGGAGCAAGGGCGAGACGACCCTTAACCAGACTCTAGATTTAGCCTTTAATCCGAGGGCGTTGAGAACTCTTGGATCCATCGTTGAGATCGCGGCATTGCAGAGAATTCGATAGAAAGGCATCGCCGCCCTCGAAAATGGTGGATGAATGATGAAATGAACGATCCGTTTCGTCGCCTCAATTTCGCCGATCTCATTCTCAAGAAAACCATTGAGAACTTCTCGGAGCTCTTCATCTGATGCCGGTGCGCCTTGAAGACCGAGAGGTTCAGCGCTTCGAGCCCATTCCTTCACATAACTCTTCACCCTTCGATCACTATCTCTTCCAAGTTCACGATAGGCAACTAAGAAGGAGTCGGTGAAGGCGCAATGGACCCAAAGGAGGTGGCGCGCCTGCGATGCTTCGTAGTGGTGAACTGTCTTCGTTTGATCGGTGTAATCACCAACTACATGTGAGTGAAGTGCATTAACTCTTCTCGCCTCTTTGGCAATCGCCTCTGTTGATCCAAAAGATGTAATCGTTAACCATCGAGTTGTCCTCTCCAGGCGACCAAGTGGATCCGTGTCATAGGCAGAGTGCTGCGATACGCCAGCAAGCGCTGCTGGATATGCAGCCTGCATCAATAGTGCACGCACTCCCCCTACCAAAGTTGCAAGCGAGCCATGAACTTTCCAAACATCGCTATCGGGTCCATAGAAACCTGCATCGTTACCAATCGCCATTTCATTGGCCCAAGTTGGTAATCCTTTGGGATCACCGGATACCGCTTTTCTAAAGGCTGAGGCGATGCGTTCGCCACCTACCTTCTTAAGGATTGCACTCACTCTGTTGGCGTATGGGTCTGAATGAAGATCAACGAATTCTCGAAGATGATCTCTTTGTCGTAATCAAGAGTTGCTACGTGATATGAATTCACGAGTTCGATACGTTGTTTTGGAATTGAGCCAACCCCCTTCATGATGATCTCGGTATTGCTCACCGGCAGTGTGTGGTCATCTTTACTATGAAAGAGCATGAGGGGAACTGTCACATCATGTAGACGCTTGCGGTTATAACTGAGCATCTTGAGTAATTCATAGACGCCCACGGCAGGAAGAGAGTCATAGCCGTGCTCTGTGATGCCTGGCTGTTTAATGTCATCGCCAACGGAATCACGCATCTTCTGGAAACGAGAGATAACCCAAGCAAGTTGATGCGGAATGAACTTCACGTGAGCCATTGGATTGACCAGAACAATTCCTGCTATCGCTGGGTTCTTCTTCATCGCCACGTTGAGCGTTGTTCCGCCACCCATGGAGAGGCCGAAGATAAAGACCTTCATTCCCTGTGATTGCATCCATTCAAGCTCTTCTTCGACCTTGGCAGGCCACTGCTGCCACTTCACGAGATTGAGATCACCTGGCTTTGTGCCATGGCCGGGCAAGAGTGGGACAGATACTGAATAGCCGCGCTCTAGCAAGTACTCGGCCCATGGGCGCATCGAAATTGGTGAACCAGTAAAGCCATGCACAAGGATGATGCCAACCTTGGCATTGGATCCCTTGCCAATAGCTCGCCAATCCTGCATAGAACCGGCAGGTGCATCATGAACGCTCATGTGGCAAAGAGTATTGCCAGTAGATTGTCATATCAATAATCTAGGCTAAATCCACTATGGACGATTCCAGTTGGCAGAGCACTATTCAAGATTTGGGCACGCCACTGCATGAAGCAATCTTTGTTGTACTTGATTTAGAGACCAGTGGCGGCGCGCCTCACCTCGGCGCAGGAATTACAGAGATTGGCGCCGTCAAAGTTCAAGGGGGTCTTCATTTAGAGACCTTCTCAACTCTTGTTAACCCGCTCCATCCCATCCCTTCATACATCACCAATCTCACCGGAATAGATGATGCCTTGATCTGTGATGCACCATCCATCGATTTCGTACTTCCAGATCTCTTTCAATTCTTAGGAGATGAGAGCACTGTCTTTGTTGCACAGAATGCTCCATTTGATCTCTCCTTCCTTAAAGCTGCTGCCCGCCTTCATGGATACTCATGGCCGGCCTTTCGAGTTCTCGACACAGCGATAATGGCACGGCGTGTGCTCTCTCGCGAAGAAGCTCCTAACTGCAAGTTAGGGACGCTTGCACAAGTATTCGGGGCAGAGGTAACTCCCAACCACCGCGCCCTAGATGATGCAAAGGCAACGGTGGATGTGCTCCATGGAATTTTTGAACGCCTGGCAGGCTTTGATGTCTTTACAGTGGAGGAAGCTTTAAACTTTAGCGCGCCGAAGAAATCTCGGTCGACAAGGCAGCCCACTTCTCCAGAAGCGCAGTAGCGGCACCTGAATCAATCGCATCGATCGCACGAGGCAGAGATTTAGCGATTCGCTCGTGGAGAGATAAATCAATCTCACCATCGAATGCTGCAATCGTTACAGCGGTATTGAGCAAGACGATATCTCGAGGCGCTCCCCGCTCTCCCGCCAAAATCCGGCGAGCGATAGCAGCGTTCTCTGCTCCATCTCCCCCAACAACAGCAGAAATAGGTGCGTTATCTAAACCGAAATCCTTTGCATCAATACGATCGCTAGAGATACCTTCACCGCCAATAGAGAGCACAGAGGTGGTTCCATCGAGAGTGATTTCATCCAGCCCATCATCGCCACGAAAGACAAAACCATCACAGCCCTTAGCAGCCATTACCTGCGCCATGACTAAGTGGATTCGATCATTGGCAACGCCGATAGCGGCAGCCTTTGGTTTTGCTGGATTTGCGAGCGGGCCTAGAAAGTTAAAGACCGTTGGAACGCCAAGTTCTCTTCGAGCAGGAGCTGCATTCTTCATCGCTGGGTGAAAGACCGGGGCGAAGCAGAAACCAATTCCGAGTTCGCGCACAGTGCGCTCAACGCCCGCTGCTCCAAGATCGTAGGCAACACCGAGTGCGCCATAGAAATCAGAGGCACCTGATTTCGATGAGACTGCGCGACTTCCATGCTTAACCACTCGTGCACCAGCTGCTGCAGCAACGATGGCGGCAGTCGAGGAAATATTGATGGTGTGAGCTCCATCGCCACCGGTTCCGACAGTGTCGACCGCGCGATCTGCAATAGTGATCGGTGTTGCATTGCGGTAGAGCTGCTCGACCAAAGCTGAAACTTCTTCAGCTGTCTCCCCCTTGTGGTGGAGTGAGAGCAGGAAACGTTTAATGGATTCGATATCGGCGCTATCTTCAAGAATCGATTGGAGCACTGATTGAATCTCGGCTGGCTCTAAATCGAGACCGGCATCTAAACGGTCGACATAATCTGACCACAGGAGCGAGTTGGTCATCTACGGCGGAGGGGTTTAGGCGATCGCTATGGAACGTGCGCGGATGAGATCTGCGACGGTATTTGCAAGGGTGAAGGGATCGACTGGATGGGTCACACTCGCTTCAGCGCGAGACCATGCAGCAAGCCAGGCATCTTCTTTACGGGCAACTAAGAGAAGGACTGGAGGGCAGTTGAAGACCTCATCCTTTAATTGGCGAGCAACTCCCATGCCACCTTCTGGCGTCGCCTCACCATCGAGGATGAAGAGGTCGATCGGGGCGAGAGAGCCCGGCTTGACCGAGTCGACATAGAGGCGAAGGGCTGCAGCTGTGGCGAATTCGCGAATCTCATGTTCTGGCATATCAGATGAGACCTTCCGGCCGAGGGCGCTAATAACGGCGCTGCGGGCTGTCGAGTCATCGGAGTAGAGAACGATGTTGAGTTTGCGACCTGAATTCATAGCCAAATTGTAGTCACCGAAGGTGAGCCTTTTCACCTCAAAACGGGGCGGAAAAAGGTGGTTCTGGCCACCTCAAAGTGGGCTTTACCCGCATAAATCGGGAATAATGCCCACTATGACCAGTACCAGCGTGAATACTCACCACAAGATCACCCGCCCTAACTTGGTCGCGGTTGGAACTATCGTCTGGCTCTCCAGCGAGCTGATGTTCTTCGCCGCGCTCTTCGCGATGTATTTCACCACTCGCGCCGTTCAAGGGCCATCGATCTGGCTTGAGTCCACTGAGATTCTCAATATCCCCTTCGCCGTTGCCAATACAACAATCCTTGTTCTCTCATCAGTGACATGTCAGTTCGGTGTCTTTGCTGCAGAGCGTTATCAATCACGTCGCACCGGTTCACTTCTTCAGGTCACCACCTGGGGAATGCGTGAGTGGTTCTCACTCACATTCTTAATGGGCGGATTCTTCGTCGCCGGTCAGATCTATGAGTATGCCCATCTCGTTCAAGAGGGTCTCACTCTTTCATCGAATGCATACGGTTCGGTCTTCTACCTTGCAACTGGCTTCCACGGACTTCACGTCACCGGCGGTCTGATTGCATTCCTTATCGTTCTTCTTCGAGTCGCAAAGGCTCGTCGCTTTACCCAGAGCCAAGCAACTACAGCGATCGTAGTCTCGTACTACTGGCACTTCGTTGACGTTGTCTGGATCGCCCTCTTCTCTGCAATCTATCTGATCAAGTAAATGAAAGAATTTAAGGAAGGAAACTTAGTGAAGCGTCTATCGCGCCTTCGTCGCCATCGTGCAGCAGGTCCAATCCTCTTGGTCTTTGCACTCTTTTCAATTGGAACAACCTTCCAAGTTGCTAGCGCAGTCGATACTTCGACAACGAGCGCGGCAGAGCGAACAGTTGCTATTGAAGAAGGTAAGCAGCTCTTCCTCAAGGGATGTTCTTCCTGCCACGGCCTCAACGCTGAAGGCGGAACGATCGCGCCATCACTCATCGGCGTTGGCGCAGCATCTGTAGATTTCCAGGTGGGCACAGGACGTATGCCGATGGCAGATATGAGCCAGCAGGCGATGCGAAAGGCAGTTGTTTACACACCAGCTGAGATCAACGCCCTCGCTACGTATGTTGCCTCACTTGCACCAGGACCTGAGGTTCCAGGTGATGAGCTCTTGAACTATGAGCGAGACGGATCTGTTGCTGAAGGTGGCGAGCTATTCCGTACCAACTGCGCGATGTGCCACAACTTTGCTGCACAAGGTGGCGCTCTTACCAAGGGTAAGTACGCACCAACTTTGATGGGCGTTGAACCTAAGCACATCTATGAAGCGATGGTCACTGGTCCACAATCAATGCCAGTCTTTAGCGATAAGACACTTACACCAGAAGAGAAGCTATCGATTATTAAGTGGATCAAAGCTGCAGAAGCTGAACCACAGCTCGGTGGAATCGCTCTTGGTCGCGTT
>JAURJS010000083.1 GCA_030832135.1 Candidatus Planktophila sp. | reverse complement strand
TCATTTGTCACAACGGTCTTCGGTGGCGTAATGATTTCTATCTTGACCCCACGAGAAAACCTCATTGCAGTTGCCGTTATTTCATTCCTGGCATTTATCCCAGCAAATATCTTCCTATTATCTCCATCAGAGGATGAACATGCAGGCGATGGCGGCGAGAGAACGGAGGCGAAGATTCCGTTCTTCGGAAAATCTGTTCTGCCGCTCTGGGCGCTGGGTCTTGGTTTGATCGCCGGAATGGTGGCAGAGGGCGCAGCAAGCGATTGGGGAGCAATCCTGCTCCGCGAAAATATGAATATACCTAAGGGAATCTATGCATCTGCCTTTGCATCCTTTGCCCTTGCAATGATTACCAGTCGATTCTTAGGAGATAAGGCGCTAGAGAAGTTTGGTCCTCGCAAGACAGTTCGTTACGGCGGACTTTATGGTGGGGCTGCATGGGGAATCTGTATCGCCATCGCAATTCCACTCTCTAGCTACTCCCAGATCCCTGCGCTCATTATTGTGAATATCGGTTTTATCTTTGCCGGTTTAGGTATTGGTCCTATGTTTCCAGCCTTTATCTTGTCCGCTAGTCGCCTTAAGGGAATCGCTCCAGCTGTCGCTATTTCACGTGTCGGCGTCATTGGCATCGCAGGTTTCTTTATTGGCCCAACAATTACTGGAATCTTGGCTGAGGCAACATCACTTTCGTGGGCGATGGCTTATCCAGTTGGAATGATGATGCTCGCTGGCTATATGTCTCGAGCTATTGACGAGGGCTAAAAGATCCAGGTTTGCGCGATCGTAAAGAGCGCGATTGAAAAGAGCAGTCCAGCAAATGCTTTACGGAGCAGCTCAGGGGATGCGACCTTTCCGAAATGCGATGAGAGAGTTGCGACGATGACAGCGCTAATTGCCATGATTGTTGGAATGTGCCAATCAACATCGCCCCAGACTTTGTAGTGTGCAAGAAGTGCTATCAATGAGTTGAGTGAGATGATCAGGAGAGATGTTCCCGCCGCAATTTTCTGCGGGGTTCCAAAGAATAGAACGAGAACAGGAATTGCGAGAAAGCCACCGCCGATGCCGAAGATTCCAGTCATCGAGCCAATGATCAATGAGAGAAAGATGAGTGTGGTGATTGGCATCCTCTTCTGTTGATCCTTGATGGGGGAGCGCACCATTGATAGTCCAGCAACAGTGAGGATGAGAGCAAATCCGGTTGTGATGAATTCTTCCGAGAAGGAATCTGCAATCGATGAGAAACCGATATTGGTGATGAGCCCGATTCCAGAGATGACAAAGGCATCTCGATAGAGAATCTCTCTGCTATGCATCTTGGGAATGGCGCCTGAGAGCGCTGCGAGAAAGACAACGGCAAGTGCTGCAGTCGTTGCCTGATGGGGAGTAAAGTCAAAGAGGTAGATCAGGATAGGAACTGAGAGCATCGCTCCACCAGCGCCCACGAAGCCAAGCACGGCGCCGATGAAAGCTCCGGCTATCAGTGCGCCAACAATTTCCATGTCGCCATCCTCTCAGATATATCTTCAGAGTAAGGAAGAAGCCCCCCGATTTCTCGAGGGGCTTCTTCCTTATCTACTTACTTTTCTCTTTCAAAGAAGGGTATTAATTAACCTTCTTTGTGCGGCCATCTGCTGCAGGTACTGCAACTGTCTTTGCATTCTTGACTGCCTCTACAAAGACATCGACCAAGAGGTCGCGGACCTTTGCAACTGCTGGTGAGAATACGCCGACATAGCCGTCGCCACCCTGAACTAGGTAATCAACTGTTGCGATTGTGTAGATAGTTGAATCCTTTGCAATCGCTGTTCCATCGAGCTTTGTTACTGAGACGATGCGTGAGCCAACTGGCTTGCTGCTATCGAATGAGAACTTAAAGCCTGAGATCTGAGGGAAGCGTCCATCAGCTGGATAAGCCCCACCGACTCCATTTTCAAGTGCCTTCCAGAGAGTTGCACCCGTAATAGTTGTAGTTGAGATGGAGTTTCCGAATGGGAATACTGTCATCGCATCGCCAACTGTTACATCCCAAGGACCTGTGGTCGAAGTTGCTGGACGTGAGAGAGTCTTATCGAGCGGTGAATATGTCTTCGCTGGGAAGGTATCGCGGATACCGCCACCGTTGATGAGTGCGAAGTCGGTCTTGTACTTTGCACGGATTGCATCAGTTGTGAAGTTTCCAAGAGGTGTTTCTCCAGAGCGCTCTACAGCAGGTGATCCGCCACGAGGGAAGAGACCTGTAACTGAGCCAATCTTGACATCAAGCTTAGGAGCAAGTGAATCCTTGTACTTCTTTACAAGCGCTGCTGTTGTTGCATCTGGCGTGAACTTTGCAGCATCTGCCTTGGATACATATTCAACAGCAGATCCCTTGACGCGACCTGATGTTGTATTGACGCAGAGAGTTGTACGTGTGTACTCAACGCCAGCGTTACGAACCTGAGCAACGAGAGTTGCAGATGAACGAATTGAGGCAGCTGGAATCGCTGTTGAGTAGACGAGGTGGCTATGGCCACCGTAAACAACATCTGCACCCTTGATCTCTGATGCGATTTCATTGAGGCGTCCTACTGCAACACCATCAACATTCTCTGTCCAACCTTGGTGAACGAGAGCGATAACAACCTGTGCTCCTTCAGCGCGAGCTGCTGCAATTGCAGCATTTACACCCTTAGCACTTGGATCGATAACGATTGTTCCTGATGGACCTGTGAGGTTTCCTGGGAATACCTGCTCTGCAGTTGACTCAGTATTTGCGCCAACGATTGCGATTTTAACTCCATCGCGAGTAACGATTGTGTATGGCTTTGCTGCCTTTGAGCCTGATACGAGATCCTTCAATGAGCTGTAGTTAGCTGCAACCCACTGGAAGTCAGATGCGCCGATAACCTTCTGAACATGCGCGATATTGCGATCATGCTCGTGGTTTCCAAAAGTTGAAGCATCAAGCTTCATCAAGTTAAGAGCTTCAATGGTTGGGATTTCTTCAAACGCTGATGAAATCTGTGGTGCAGCCCCAATATTGTCACCAGCTGAAACAGCGACAGTGTTTGGATTGATTGCTCTCTCGTTATTCCATGCGGCTACAAGTCCTGCAGCACCGATGCTTGTTGAAGATACATCGATTGCTCCATGGAAATCTGAGAGCTGCAAGAATTGAAGTGACTTGAAGTTAGCTGAGATGTTCTTGATCTTTGTTCCATCAAAGCTCTTATTCGCCTTAGCCGCTGGAGAAATTCCATATGCACTTACCGCCTGAACGACAGGTGTAAATACCTTCTGTCCTGCAAGCACTGGCATTGTCACAACTGACTTTGCCTTTGCTGAGACGATGACAGGACAAGATCCTGCACCTGCAGAGACGATGTATGAGGTGATCTCCGGAGCTGCAGTAGAAGATGGTGTCCAGCGAACGGTCACGCCGCCTGCTGATTCATATGCGACAACATTTGTTGGCGCTGTTGGAGCTGCATAGGTAGCAGCATGTGCGATAGGTGTCAGAACTGTTGCAGCCAGGGCGGCAACAGCTGATGCGGCAACGAGGGCGCGCTTTAAGGTATGAGTGGTTTTCATGGTGCGAAATCTAGGCTCTCTCTAGGTCGAGTCGGAGAGCCACACGCTCTCACGCTCAATTGACGCTCAAACTTCACCTGCCCGTAATGAAGGGCCACGCTCAACCCTCAAGGGCGGCTCTAGCGTTGCCCTTGTCGGTGGGGTGGGCTATTTTTCGAACATCTGTTCGAATATCCATAACTCATAAAGGAGGCTCCGATGGCGAGTGAGGTAATACCCGCAGGGGAAGTCCTTATCGATGGACCTACCACCCCTATCGAATTCACCTTTCGTGGAAAGCGATTTCGCATCCATGCCGTTCTCTCGCGGTGGTGTGAATCTGGTGGATGGTGGAACCGTGTCAGCGATGGCAAGTATCGCCCTGATGATCAAGCGCGTGCGCTCTGGCGCGTTGAGGCGGCGCCAATTGGCACACTGACAACATTTCAACTCGAACGCGATGAAGCGACAGGGCAGTGGATCGTCACAACTATTTAGTTGTCACATATATATCTCACAGATCTCATGAGCTTTATCCATCTGCGCACTACGAGCGCCTATTCATTTAAGTACGGCACAACGATGCCGGATGATTTAGTTGCGCGCGCCGCCGAATTTGAGATGCCGGCACTTGCCCTCACCGATCGCGATTCATTTGCCGGCACGATTCGTTTTGCAAAGAGCTGTCTTGCATATGGCATAGCACCAATTATCGGCATCAATCTTCAGATAGATCTTATTAACTCTGAATCAGTTGGCGTTAAGGCAGATCGGAAAACCTTTCCACGAGTAACTATCCTCGCCGGTAGCGATGGGGGATATCGCAGCCTGATGCATCTCTATCGTGGCGTTACCTTTCACTCACCTGATCGCATCCCTGTGATTACCATGGATATCCTTGAAAAATTTAGTGAACATAGCTCCCAGCTCTATCTCTTGCATGGCCCTGAATCACCGGTATCGCAAGCGATTGGCCTCCATCGCTTCGATCTTGCAATGGAGATATTTAATAAGACCCGCCCCTTCTTCGCAGATCAAGCGATTGAATGTGTCTCGCACCTTGTTGCAGGTAGTGGACCACGCTCAACTGCACATGCCGCACGCTCTCTCGTCTTTGCTCGCGAACACGATATCGATGCAGTAGTTACCAATGCAGTCAGGATGCGCGATCGTAGCGATGGACCAGTTGCCGACATCCTTGATTGTGCTCGTCAATTAGTTCCACTTGATAGGCGCCATCTC
>JAURJS010000082.1 GCA_030832135.1 Candidatus Planktophila sp. | reverse complement strand
TGAACTTACTGCAGTTTCGAAGGCGTATGCGGTACCGCGTCGCACTCGTCTTGCAAGTGCGTAAACTGCACCAGTGATTTCAACCTCTGCCCTCGAACTCCGTGCTGGCGCACGCCTACTTGTAAGCGGCGTCAATATCCGCGTCAATAGTGGTGATCGCGTCGGCTTCGTAGGTCGTAACGGTGCCGGTAAATCAACTCTAGCCAAGGTCCTTGCAGGTGAGACTCTTCCTGCAGGTGGTGGCGTTCAGCGCACCGGAAAGATTGGTTATCTCCCCCAGGATCCTCGCACCGGTGAAGATCAGGGAACAGCTTTAGATCGCATCCTCTCTGCCCGTGGCCTTGATGAGATTGCAAAGCGCATGACTGCTGTTGAACATGAACTTTCAACAACGGAAGGCGCCGAACTTGAGAAGGCGCTCGAGCGATACACCCGCGTTGATGCAGAGTTCAATGCAGCAGGTGGATATGCCGCAACATCTGAAGCAGAGGCAATCGCTTCATCTCTCGGTGTTTCAGAAGATGTATTCCACAATGAGATTGCAACGCTCTCTGGTGGTCAACGCCGCCGTATTGAACTAGCTCGCATCCTCTTCTCAGGTGCGGAGACCTTGCTTCTGGATGAGCCTACAAACCACCTTGATGCAGATTCGATTATTTGGCTGCGCCAATACCTAACTAACTACGCAGGTGGCCTCGTCATCATCTCTCACGATGTGAATTTGATTGAGACTGTTGTTAATAAGGTTTTTTATATTGATGCCAACCGAAATGTTATCGACGTATACAACATGGGATGGAAGCAGTACCTCTTGCAGCGCGAAGCAGATGAGCATCGCCGCAAGAAAGAGCGTGCTAATGCTGAAAAGCGTGCTGAGATCTTGCAGAAGCAGGGCGAGAAGATGCGCGCTAAGGCATCCAAGGCAACTGCTGCTCAAGGAATGCTCCGTCGCGCAGAGAAGCTTCGTTCATCACTAGAAGATGTTCGCGTCTCAGATAAGGTGGCAAAGCTGCGCTTTCCAACCCCTGCCCCATGTGGCAAGACCCCTCTATCGGGTGAAGAGTTATCGAAGAACTATGGATCACTTGAAATCTTTACCGATGTCTCTTGTGTGATCGATAAGGGATCACGTGTTGTGATTCTTGGTCTCAACGGTGCAGGTAAGACAACGCTCCTTCGTATCCTTGCTGGCGAACTCGAATCCGATACCGGCAAGGTCGATCATGGCCATGGTCTCAAGATTGGTTACTACGCCCAGGAGCACGAATCACTTGACTTTGAACGCACCATCCTTGAGAACATGATGTCGGCGACTGCTGAGATCCGTGAACCTGAGGCACGTAATGTTCTCGGTTCATTCCTCTTTGCCGGCGATGATGTTCATAAGCCGGTCAAGGTGCTCTCAGGTGGTGAGCGAACACGCCTTGCTCTAGCAACAATCGTCGTCTCAGGGGCAAACGTCCTCTTGCTCGATGAGCCAACAAATAACCTCGATCCTGCCTCCCGTGAGGAAATCCTCGCCGCCCTCTCTGAATACCAGGGCTCTGTTGTGATGGTCTCTCACGATGAAGGTGCAGTTCAGGCCCTTAAGCCCGAGCGGGTAATCCTCCTACCTGATGGCGATGAGGATATTTGGAAGGACGAGTACTTCGATCTCGTCTCTATCGATTAATTCAACGCTAGATGAGCAGGTTGAGACCAATCTTGACCATTTCTGACTGATTACCCCTCGCGCACAAATCTTCTTCGATACTACGGTTAACCCATTATGAAGAGACTTCTCGCCGCCCTCTTGGCAACAGCTCTACTGGTCACCGCCGCCCCCGCCCACAGTGACCAGCTCGCAGAACTTGTAAAACTTGAAGATCCCATCAGCGGAGGCTGGATCGGCGTTGATTTCATCGAGACTGAGTACTTTGGAACAAGTCTGCTTGAAGCAGGCAATCAAAAGAGCGAGAGTAACTATGATGATTGGCGAACGGTTCTCTGTGATTCTGTTGCAGATCCGAAGTGCCAAATCCCTGATTATCATTTCAGCGCCACTGCAATCTTCTCCCCCTGCACCGAAACCATCACCACCAATTGCGTTGAATCAGTCAATGCAACTCTGGCAGATGGGACTCAGGTAATTGGCAAGGTAAAGCGCCTCTGGAATCCGCAAGGGGAATATAAAGGCGATCCTCTATTGGGAATTCCTGATGGCGGTCAAGCAAGCACCTGGACTCTCACTGGCACTAATACCGATATCACCGATGAATATGTATTGATGGCTGGCGTGCGAGGCGGAATACCCATCCCTCAATTGGGAACGCAGGCCAGTGAATGGAATAAATTCCATGGACAGCTCTTCGCTTATTTCCAACCTGTGAAAGAGATTGCAGGAAATTATCAAGATCCGAAGATGATTCTCATTCCTCGTGGAACTGGTGGAATAGGAACAGGTGGCGGAATTGATTACCAAGCTGGTTGCATCATCAATGACACCAAAGCTTGCGCACAGAAGCGCACCTTCCCGCTCGACATTACCTACTCGCTCTCAATACGTTTTGAGCGTCCTATCTCTCCATGGCTCAATGGCCGCGTCGTGGATCCTTCTATAACCATCGTGGAGAAGGCAAATGGTGCAAGCACTATGACTATTTCTGCCAAGCCAATGCGAGTTCCGGAGGTCGGCGGCTATATCAAGTGGTCTGAGACTCCAGAGTGGATGAAGGCTAAATACCCATCTGGAACAGGTGGAACAACTCGCTCCATGGATGGTTTCACAACCAAGAATCTCGACACCCGCATTCTCAAGGTTGGCGCAGGCTCAGCCGGAACACGAGCAATCAAAGAGTTCCAGGATTGGATTCCTTTCTTGCAAGATAAGCCATTTGCGATGAAGACCTATTGGAATGTGAAGGCCATTACCGATGAACCTTCACAGAAGATGCGTGATTGCGCACAGAATAAATTTGCTGGAATCGTCTCCAGTAATGCAGCGGTCTTTAGCTCTGGAGCTCCTAGTTGGAATATCGAGCGTGAGACTCTTGATTACACTGTAGGAGCACCTCACTACGACACTGAAGGAAAGCTACTCACCGGACAGTATGTCCTCTCCATGCGCTCAGATGTTGCTAGATGCATCTATGGCTTTAACGCAGCTCCGATCTCTGCTCGCGTTGAGATCGCATCTGAAGAT
>JAURJS010000081.1 GCA_030832135.1 Candidatus Planktophila sp. | reverse complement strand
TGAGTTAAAGATTCGCCAGTAGTGGTAGCCAGCAATGAATGTAACCATTGATGACATAACTAGCGCATTACGGTACTTCGGTAGAACTCGTGACTGTGACACTAATGTGTAGACAGTACATGCGAGCATTGAAACCAAACCGAGTGAGAACATGTTGTAAACAAGGTTCCACTGGTTGCTATTGAGCGTAACTGACATATCTCCCGAGCCTTTCGTGACTCTCAATCAGTGCGGATCATTCGATCCGTAAGACCGTAGGGCGACGGGTATAGCCAAGGGCTTCGTCGACCTTCGATAGGGGAAATTGTGAACCTTTTGCGAGGGGTTTGCACCTCTAAACGACATATATTTTCAATATTTTTTCGCTCAGTTACTCGTCGGTTACGCTCATTTTGAACCTAGATTCTAAAGAATTTCGCTAAGGAGTACTTCGACTCTCGCTTTTATCTCATCTCTGATAATGCGTACTGGTTCGATTCCTTGGCCGGCTGGATCATCGAGCTTCCAATCCTCATATCGCTTACCTGGGTAGTAAGGGCAGGCATCGCCGCAACCCATAGTGATGACCACATCAGATTGCTGGACTGCTTCAGGGGTCAAGATCTTTGGCTTCTGGTTGGCGATATCGATTCCGAGCTCGAGCATCGCCTCTACTGCAACGGGGTTGATCGAATCCTTTGGCGCAGAACCTGCAGAGAGAACTTCAACGCGCTCTCCCCCAAGTTCGCGCATAAATCCAGCAGCCATCTGTGAGCGTCCGGCGTTGTGAACGCAGACGAACATGATTGTCTTTTTTTGGTTCAAATCTTCGCTCATTACTTTTCTGCTTTCTTAGTGGATTTCTGATTGAGGTATGTGAAGAGTAGATATCCGAGTGCTGCACCAATGATCTGGAATGGAATAAAGGTAGCTGCTGAATGCGGCGCTATTCCGGCGAAGCTATCTGAAAATGTACGACCAATTGCAATAGCGGGATTTGCAAAGGAGGTTGAAGATGTGAAGAAGTAAGCGGCGAAGATCCATGAAGCGACTCCCACTGCAACTTTCTTTCCCTTGTTGATGCTCGAGAGTTGATAGATCACAAAGACCAATCCCGCAGTCGCAAGAACTTCACTAAGGAGAAGGTGTCCACCATCTCGAGACTTTGATGAGATATCGATCGCTGGGTGTTCAAAGAGAATATTTGCCAGAATCGTGCCGACAATTGCACCTAATACCTGGGCAAGAATAAAGAGAGCTGTCTTATTGAGAGATAGCTCCTTACGAAAATAAGCAATGCCGCTCACAACCGGGTTGAAATGAGCGCCGCTTATTGGCGCAAAGAGCGAGATCAAGAGCCAGAGCGCAGCCCCGGTTGCCGATGCATTGATGAGCAACTGAATCCCAATATCGCTTGAGAGGTTCTCGCCCATGATTCCTGAGCCAACGACCACGGTTGCAAGTAGGGATGTGCCGATAAATTCGGAGAGAACTTTTCGCATGGGGTGATGCTAATCCTTCTTGGTTAATGGTTGGTTAACAACGGGGAGAATTCCTAAGTACCCTTGCTCAATGCGCACTCAGTTAAAGATGCTCCATGGCCATAAGGGCTTCACACCTCTGGCATTCTCACGCTTTATCTCCAATGTGGGCAATGGAATGTCTCCGATTGCTCTCGCATATGGAGTGCTCAGTATTGAGGGCTCTGACGGCGGCGATCTCAGTTTGGTGATGGCTGCTCGTTATTTCCCACTCGTCGCATTTATGTTGTTTGGTGGGGTCTTTGCAGATCGTTTTCAACGTAATCGAATTGTCGGTGGCGTAGACATCATCGGAAGTTTGGTCGTCGGAGTGAGTGCGATCTCATTCTTAGGCGGATTCCCTCATGTATGGATTCTGGTTGCGATGGGTGCGCTCTTTGGTGTTCTCAATGCTCTTTGGTGGCCAGCGATGTCTGGCGTTCTTCCGGAAATATTGCCGAGAGAGAAGCTGCAAGAAGGCAACGCCATCATCGGCCTCATGAACAATATTGGCTACATCACCGGAACTCTGCTCGGTGGAACGCTTGTCGCAGCATTTAATCCTGGCTGGGCGCTCTTAGTTGATGCAGTGAGCTTCCTTATTGCTGGATTAATTCTCTGGAATCTCAATCTTCCGAGCAAGACTCGCATCGAGAGCCCAGGGATGATTCATGATCTCAAAGTTGGTTGGAGTGAGTTCAGCTCCAGATCTTGGGTAGTAACGATGGTTCTATGTTTTGCATTTATCAATATGTCATTTGAATCCATGTTGCAGGTACTCGGTCCGCTGAATTTCAGCGATCCTGAGACTGGTCCGCGTAATTGGTCCCTCAATCTTGCAGGCATGACGGCGGGAATGATGCTCGGCGGATTCATCGTCCTCAAAATGAAATTTAAGCGCCCACTCTTTATCTCAATGGTTCTGATCGCCATATCGGTTGTATGGGACTTCTCCCTTGCATTCGAGATGCCGCTCATCATCTGCATTATTTCTGCAATCTTCTCTGGACTAACAATCGAGTTCTTTATGGTCACTTGGAATACATCGCTGCAGAGCCATATTCCAGAGGAGTCATATTCTCGGGTAAATGCTTATGATGCACTCGGCTCTTATGGCATCGCACCTATTGGTGTTGTTATCGCAGGACCACTTGCTTCGCAATTTGGTGTGAGCAACCTCTTGATTGCCACTGGCGCGCTCACCTTTATCGCCGCATGCGCCTCGCTGACCGTAAAGTCGGTGCGAAACCTCACCAACGATTAGGGTTACTTCATGAGCGAATCCCCAGATGCAGTAACTCCAGTAGCGCCACCAAAACTTCGAGGTTGGTTCCACCTCGGCGCTACCCCTGCCGTGATTATCGCCTCGCTCATCCTCTTTATTCTGAGTAAAGAGTCACTGAAGTTTGCGGTCGCTCTATATTCGATTACCGCAATCATGCTCTTTAGCGTCTCTGCCATCTATCACCGTGTGCCATGGTCTCCATCGAAGAAGAAGATCTGGCGACGATGGGATCACGCCAATATCAATCTACTCATCGCTGGTTCATACACCCCTTTTGCTGTGGCTCTCCTCGAACCCCGTGATCGCAACATCTTGCTTGCTATCGTCTGGACGGGTGCACTCTTCGGAGTTGCTATCCGTGTTTTCTGGATTGGTGCGCCACGTTGGTTATATGTTGCCAACTATCTCCTCTTGGGATGGGTCGCAATTGTCTACACGCCTCAACTCTATGATCGTGGCGGGCTCTGGGTTCTCATCCCTATTGTTATAGGTGGCCTGCTCTATTCAATTGGAGCAATCTTCTACGCCCTGAAGCGACCTGGCCGCGCCGCGAAGTACTTTGGCTTTCACGAGCTCTTCCATATCTTCGTGCTCGCTGCCTGGATCAGCCAATACCTTGCAATCTGTTTCGCCATTTATCGTTCCCGTTAAACGAGCGTGCAGAGCCATATCCCCGCATAAAAACAGGGCGATTTCGCCAGGTTAAGGAATGCCCTAATCTATGAGCCTTGAAGTAGGTCGTTTATAGAGGCAATGGGGATTATCAATGGCAGAGAAGAAAGACTTTCTCAACTGGGTGGGCTTCCGCGAGGAATCTGAGCGCACTCCATCAGGCAACCCTGTCGATCGTATTCGTGAGCTTGAATCACAGCTCAGTGACCTTCGCTCTCGCCGCGATATCACTTCGCTAAGCAAGGAAGAATTTGAAATTCTCGCAACCGAAACTGCGATGATGATGATCAAATCAGCACAGGCGCGAGAGGCAAAAGCTCATGCCTCTGCAGAGCGAGTCATCAATGAATCAACCCGTAATGCCAAAGATGTCCTTGAAGGAGCTGAGAGCAAGGCTCGCAGCATTCTCTCAGGCGCTGAAGCGCGTGGCCGTAAATATATTTCAACTGCAGAAGCAGAAGCGACAGATCTCGTTAATGAGGCAACTCGTGAAGCTGAATCTATTATCGACACGAAGCGTCGTGAGGCCGCGGCAGTTGCATCTGCTGCTCGTCGCGAAGGCGAAAGAATTGTTGCCGATGCTGCTAGTGAAGTTATCGAATACCGTCGTTGGCTTGCGGAGGTAATCTCAGAGTCAGAGCGTCTCTATCGGGTGCAATCACAGGCACTTGTTGCAGCAGAGCAGGCAATTGCGCAATCACGCCAACGTCTTGATGGTGCATTTGCTCGTCTTGCCAATATGCAGGCAGTGGTTAATGACTCCCTTAATGACGATGGAACAGTCCGTCGCAAGGAGCCAATCAAAGTTGAAAGTCGTCGCGCAGCTCCTGCACTAGATGCGCCAAAGCGTGCAACTAAGAAGAGTCCTGCAAAGAAGTCTGCAGCTAAGCGCAAGTAATTTTCATGGCTACCAAACGCGGTATCCAATACATACCTGCCATCGATGGGCTCCGCGCAATTGCGGTAATGGCAGTTATCTTCTATCACCTTGGCTTCTCGTGGATTCCTGGCGGGTTTCTTGGAGTTGATCTCTTCTTCGTCATCTCCGGCTATGTCATCACCCGCCTACTTCTAGATTCAATAGAGCGAAGCGGCGGACTCGACCTCCGTGCTTTCTATCTTGCACGTATCAGGCGCTTGCTTCCAGCCCTCGCCTTTATGTTGATTACCACCGCAATTGCCGTCGGCATCTGGGCGCCAGATACCATCAAGCGA
This sequence comes from Candidatus Planktophila sp., assembly GCA_030832135.1. Taxonomy (GTDB): domain Bacteria; phylum Actinomycetota; class Actinomycetes; order Nanopelagicales; family Nanopelagicaceae; genus Planktophila. The sequence goes on along the minus strand of JAURJS010000081.1, from coordinate 15,063 downwards.
TTCCTAATTGATACCCCATTTGCGCTCACAGGCTCTATGAATTGGTGGCTCGTGGGGCGCCACCTTGATTACTTCGAAGCGATCGGACGCCCCTCACTTCTCCAGCACACCTGGTCTCTCGCTGTTGAAGCTCAGTTCTACCTCATCTGGCCATTGATTCTCCTTGCGATTCTCAAGTTCTTAGGTAAGAAACGTGTCTCAATCGCAGCTCTCGCCATCGCTGCAATCTCTGGTGTCACCTTGATGTTCGTCTCATTCTCACTCGATGCATCAAATGCTGCATCAGTCAGCCATGTTTACTTCGGTACTGACACTCACAGCATCGGACTCTTCCTCGGCGCAGCACTTGCTGTCAGTTGGATTCCACAGAACTTCAAGACCGAGGTGAGCAAGAAGGCCCAAGATTTCATCGATAGCATCGGCGTCGTTGGATTCCTCGGCATCCTCGCTACTTTTCTTCTGATCGATGAGAACAACCCCGCGCTCTACAAGATTGCATTTCCCCTTGCTGGACTCTTTGCCGCTGCAATCATTACCTCGATAGTCCATCCAGCATCACGATTTGCACCGATATTGCAAAATCGTGTCCTGCTCTGGATTGGTGAACGCTCTTATGCAATCTATCTCTGGCATTGGGTGATCTTTCAAGTCACACGTCCAGAGGTGGATCTTGCAGGTGCTTCATGGGCGATGTATTCACTTCGCATCCTGATTGTCTTTGCTCTTGCCGATATCTCTCTGCGCTTTGTCGAACTTCCAGTTCGTCGCGGCGTACTCAACTACTGGCTTAAAGGTTTGAAGTATCGAACTCCAAAAGAGAAGAAGCAGCAGAAGATCAAGGTGGTTGCGATAGTTTCCACCTTGGTTATTGCACTCGCCATCATCAGTGGACGAGCTATCTCAATCAGCAATCGTGAGCAAGCAGTCTTAGTTGAGGAGATTGAATCCGCCAATACAGTTTCATCTGTGAACGGAGAGGGAATCTGGCTGACAGGAGACTCTGTAATTCTTGGTATTAAGAGCGTCCTGGCTGAGAAGTACACCGTTGGATTGGTAAATGCTCGCGTTGGTCGACAGGCACCGGAACTCCTTGATGAGATCCTAGGAGATATCTCCAACGCTCCAACTGGACCTGTCGTGCTCAATATGGGAAATAACAATGTCCTTCAGGAAGCGCAGGTTGTTAATATTCTTGAGGCGCTCAAGGATCAAGCGAGAGTGGTTGTAGTCAATACCGCGGTGCCACGACCTTGGCGAGATAGCAATAATGAGTTGATTTCAGAGGTATCTGCGCGTTATTCCAATGTCCGGGTTGTCGACTGGGCGACACTTTCTGAAGGTCACCCCGAATACTTTGCGCCAGATGGCGTACACCTTGTTGCAACAGGCGTAGAAATCTATGTCGCAGAGATTGCTCAATATCTCAATTAACTTCGAGAAAGATTTTGAGAATAAAAAACCCCGACCGTTTGGTCGGGGTTTCTTACTTTTTTGCAATTATTCGTACTGGCCTGCAAATCCAAATGCCTTAGCAACACCAATAGTCCCGTCTGCGTAGATTGCAGATACTCGGAATGATGTGTACTGAGAATCGGATGACTTTGTAAGTTCGAATGAGAGCTGAGTTGCAGGAATCTGTGAAACTTCCTGGAATGCGCCACCATTAGGAGCGATCTCAACCTTGTAACCTGTTACATCGCCTGCTGGAGCACGCCATGAGAGTACAAGAACTTCCTTTGTTGAAGCATCTTTCCAGTTACCAATGAACTTAGTTGGAGCCTCACCTGTTGTTGCTGCGTTAGTTGTATCTGTTGATGCCTCTGGTGAAGCTGACTCTGAAGGAGTTGCCTCTGGCGATGTTGTCTCAGTTACCGCAGGAGTCTCTGTCTTCGCAGAATCCTTCTCAGACTGCTGTGAGAGAACAATCGCTGTGAGGACTGCAACTCCAAGAAGTACTGCTACGAGAACGCTCTTTGAAGATCCCTGACGAGGAGCAGCTGTTGGCTTCACTGCTGGAGTTGCTGGCTTTGGCGCAGCAGATGTTGTTGAAACATTGACGCGATCGCGTGAAGCACCTGTTGGAACTGGTGGGATAACAACTGACGATGCTGAGCTCTTGCGAGCAGGAGCCTTCTTGGCAACCTTCTTCGCAGCTGCCTTCTTAACAGTGGTCTTCTTCGCAACAGCCGTCTTGGCTACGGCTTTCTTGGCAACCTTCTTAGGTGCTGACTTCTTTGCAACCTTCTTAGCGGTTGTCTTCTTCGCAACAGCCTTCTTAGCAACCTTCTTAGGTGCTGACTTCTTAGCGGTTGTCTTCTTCGCTGTCGTCTTCTTAGGTGCTGCCTTCTTAGCAACTGCCTTCTTCTTTACTGCCACGGTTATCTCCTCGGGTTGCGCCTTACCTATTGACCGGTCGACGTATGGTCCAAGTTTAGCCTAGGGAGCTAAGTGCGCTCATCACATGTGGGGCGATAGCACGCAGGGCTTTACCTCGATGGCTCATCGCATCCTTCTCCTCAGAGCTCATTTGAGCGCTAGAGATGGCTAGACCATTGGGCTGGAAAATCGGATCGTAACCAAATCCATTCTCACCCACAGGTGATTTGAGAATCGTTCCGTAGAAACGACCCTCTTCACAATGGCTCTTCCCATTTGGGAGATAGAGCGCAGCGACGCAGATGAAGTATGCAGAGCGGTTCTCATCAGCTACATCAGTTAACTGCTCTAAGACCTTCTCTAAGTTAGCTTTATCGTCTCCGTGGGTGCCTGCCCACCGTGCAGAGAAAATCCCCGGATCGCCATTGAGTGCATCGACACAGAGTCCACTGTCATCGGCAATTGCAGGTAGCCCAGTTGCCTCAGACATTTCACGAGCTTTGAGAAGCGCATTCTCCTCAAATGTTGAGCCGGTCTCATCTACATCATGTAAATCTGGGAACTGGTCTAAGCCAACTAATTCAATCTTTCCTGGTGCAAGCGCATCAAGGATTCGTCGAAACTCAACAATCTTTCCTTGATTACGCGTTGCAAGTAAGAGCTTCTGGCTCACGCGTTAAGCGCCTTCTTCTGCATCTCTGTCAGAGTGCGAGTACCAGCAACAGCTAAGTCAAGAAGTGAATCTAGGAGCGCACGATCAAATGGAGCTCCTTCTGCTGTTCCTTGGACTTCGATAAATCGTCCATCTCCTGAGCAGACAACATTCATATCTGTCTCTGCGCGGACATCTTCCTCATAGCAAAGATCAAGCATTGGAACTCCATCGATAATTCCGACGCTGATTGCAGCAACGGAGTCAGCGAGAGGCTTCGCACCGGCCTTAACGTGACCTTCCCTTTGCGCCCAAGCGATTGCATCTGCAAGTGCAACATATGCACCGGTAATTGCCGCTGTGCGAGTTCCGCCGTCTGCCTGCAAAACATCACAGTCGATGACAATTGTGTTCTCGCCTAGCTCCTTCATATCTACGATGCCGCGGAGTGAACGACCGATAAGGCGTGAAATCTCCTGAGTACGTCCGCCGAGCTTTCCCTTCACGCTCTCACGATCAGAGCGTGTGTGAGTTGCACGTGGAAGCATTGAATACTCTGAAGTTACCCATCCGGTGCCGCTATCTTTGAGCCAGCGTGGAACGCCTGGTGTAAAGGATGCAACACAGAGCACGCGGGTCTTACCGAACTCCACAAGGACAGAACCTTCTGCATGGTCGAGCCATCCGCGAGTGATCTTGATATCGCGAAGTTGATCTACTGAACGTCCGTCATTGCGTGCCATGTTTTCCTCCGAGTGAGTTGTAAAGCTTAAATGGGCTAGAGATCTTGGTGCTGAACAGAGCCAACTTCTGGCCCTAAGAATCGACGTGCAAGGCCCTCAAATGCCTTGGCATCTCCGGTGGCCAAGAAGCGATGTGATGGCGCAGCTTCGCCAGCACTTCGCAAGAGTGAACCTTCTACCAAGACGCGATAGAGATCTTTAGCAGTCTCTTCTGCACTAGAAACAAGCGAGACGCCATTTCCCATCACATAAGAGATGACACCAGTCAACAATGGGTAGTGGGTGCAGCCCAGAACCAATGTGTCTACATCTGCATCAATCATTGGTTGTAGATATTCGCGTGCAACGTTGGTGATTGCTTCACCGGAGGTCTCGCCGCGTTCAACAAATTCAACGAACTGTGGGCAGGCAGTTGAAGTAATCTCTAACTGGGGCGCTGCCGCGAATGCATCGAGGTAGGCCTTCGAATCAATCGTTGCACGTGTACCAATAACACCAACCTTGCCCGTGCGTGTAGCTGCAACTGCTCGGCGTACCGCAGGTTGAATCACTTCAATGACGGGCAATGAATATCTCTCACGTGCATCTCGCAGCATTGCAGCACTCGCTGTGTTGCATGCGATGACCAACGCCTTCACTCCTTGGTCTACTAAGAAGTCGAGAGTCTCAAGGGAGAAATCACGAACCTCGGCAAGAGGTCGTGGGCCGTATGGTCCACGAGCGGTGTCGCCGATATAGAGGATTGATTCATTTGGGAGCTGATCCAAGATTGCGCGAGCAACAGTTAATCCGCCAACGCCAGAATCAAAGATCCCGATAGGTGCGTTGCTCATGGCCTAATCGTACGAGGTGGAGAGATGAAACCAAGAATTGGAAGGTGCGAGTTATGCCCAAAGAGTGCCGTCGAGGCCCTCAGTCGCTTCATCAACTTCGCTGCCATAGACCCCGGTCGATAGATACTTCCAGCCGCCATCACAGACGATAAATGCGATATCTGCATCACGGCCTTCGCGAATAGCTTCTTGGCCGATTGCGATTGCAGCGTGCAAAATTGCACCAGTTGAGATTCCTGCAAAGATTCCCTCAACATGGAGGAGTTCGCGCACGCGCTTAACGGAGTCTTCTGCGCCGACGGAGAAACGTCGAGTTAAGACAGATGCGTCATAGAGTTCAGGGACAAATCCTTCGTCAATATTGCGAAGTCCATAGACGAGCTCGCCATAACGTGGCTCTGCAGCGATAATCTGAACATCGGGCTTTTGTTCACGAAGGTAACGACCTGCGCCCATCAGTGTTCCAGTAGTTCCAAGACCTGCGACAAAGTGAGTCACTGTTGGAAGATCGGCGAGAATTTCCGGACCTGTTCCGTTGTAGTGAGCAAGAGAATTTGCCGGATTTCCATACTGATAGAGAAAGACGTAATCGGGATTTTGTGCAGCAATCTCTTTAGCAACACGAACAGCTTCATTTGAACCACCTGCTGCAGGCGAAGAAATAATCTCTGCTCCCCACATCTCAAGGAGCTGGCGGCGCTCGGGACTGGTGTTCTCTGGCATGACGCAGATGAGTTTGTAGCCGCGAACCTTTGCCGCCATGGCAAGTGAGATTCCAGTATTACCTGAAGTTGGTTCAAGAATTGTTGCACCCGGCTTAAGGAGCCCGCTCTTCTCTGCCTCATCGACCATTGAGATCGCTGTGCGATCTTTAATGGATCCGGTTGGATTGCGATCTTCCATCTTTGCCCAGAGGCGAACATTTGGCGCAGGAGAGAGACGTGGAAGACCAATCAGTGGGGTATTACCCACTGATGCTGCGAGAGAGTCGTAGCGCGCCATATCTATCCGATATCCAAATGAATCGAAGTCGATTAAAGAGAATCGATTGATCCGCCGGCAACGGCGGGAAGAATTGTGACGGAGTCGCCATCTTTGAGAGGAGATTCTAATCCTCCAAGGAAGCGAACATCTTCATCATTGATATAGATGTTAATGAAGCGGCGGAGCGCACCATTTTCGAGAAGTCGTTCCCCAAGACCTGCATATTGAGCGTCGAGATCTGTAATGAGAGCTGAGAGAGTTGTTCCAGCTGCTTCTACGGTCTTCTGCTCCTTGGTATATGGGCGAAGGATTGTTGGGATGCGAACTTCAATTGACATGCACGTATTATGGCGAAAAAGGGCCTTAGGCGGTAATTGAAACTTCTTCCTCAGTGACTACCCCGTCGATGATGCGGTATGAACGAAATTCAGTTGCAGGTGCAATCTCTTCGCGGGTAGAGACGAGCACATAGTGGGCTCCAGGCTCACCGGCGTAGGCGATATCGGTCCTTGATGGATAGGCCTCTGTCTCTGTGTGGGAGTGATAGATGACAACGATTTCTTCATCCTTGTCATCGACCTCACGATAGAGGGCGAGCAAATCCTTAGGATCGAATTCATAGAAAGTAGGAGAGTGAGCCGCATTAATCATCGGTAGGTGGCGAATTGGCGTATCGGCTCCTGCAGGTCCAAGGATGACGCCGCAGCACTCATCTGGATATTCAGCTCGAGATTGATCGAGAATTGCATCAACAATTGCACGTGAGATTGTTAAGGACATGGATTTAGTCTAAACCAGATTTCTTACTCAGAAATCTCATCCATGAGAGCCGTTAAGAGAGTCTCTTGCAGCCAACCAAGCCAGGTATAGACGGCATAAACCCCTCGCAGTGGATCATCCGGTGAGAGAAGTTCCAAGTGTTCGTAATTATTATTTTCAATCTTGAGGCGAACACCAAGTGCCAACCGGATATCGTTGAGGCCGCCAAGCCAATCATTGGCACCAGTGTGATCGACCTCAATATCGCCTTCCGGTGAACTCTTTAGCCCCATTCGAATAGACATTGCATGTGCTTGCTTCTTTCCGCGAAGAGTCGACTCGGTATAGCGGCGGAACTCAGCGGCATCAATATCGTCAGCATATGCATTTGGCAACAATCTATGGAGGACTTCATCTTCTGGAGGTGAATCATGTGAGGTAATTCCCACCATCGCAGCCAGTGGATCTTCATGGCCATGATCAACGCGTTCTGCCAGAAGTTCGATAATTTGTTCTACGAGATTGAGAAGTACTTCTCGCTCAGTCTCATCAAATTGTGCGACATAGGAATGTGCACCATGTCGATTAAAGCCCTCCGTGGCGCTCATTAAATCTGATCTCCACGTTGAAGAGTTGCCCACAAGCCATATTCATGGAGACGAGCAACATCATGTTCCATCTCTTCGCGGCTTCCAGTAGAGACGATTGCTTTTCCATCATTATGAACTTGCAACATTAACTCTGTTGCCTTTGCCTTTGAATATCCGAAGAGCTCCATAAAGACATATGTGACATAGCTCTGAAGATTTACCGGGTCATCCCACACGATCGTCACCCAAGGGGTATCGCTCGAGAAGATAGCCTGGATCTGCTCTTCAAGCGCATCGGCTAACTTGGCCATCAGTATCTTCTCCCCATGGATTTATTTAACCAACTCGGAGCTGCCAATGCTACGGATGAGAATTGAGAACGGCTCAGTGCTGGCGATTGGCCATTGGGCTTCTGCTGCCGCACTGACACGTAGAGTCAGAACGCCCTTTGAGGTGGCGGTGATTGGAAGGGAGAAGCCACCCTGCGTATCCGTGGTGACGATTGTGCCGAAAGGTTGCCACTTTCCGGCTGAAAGCTTCTCTAATTGAATAAACGTTCCTGCGCTGCGCGGGCGGATAGATCCCGAGACGGTAAGTGTTTCACCCTTCTTAACAGAGGCTGGCGCACTGATGAAAATCAGTCGAGACATCGATATCGAAATTTCATTTGAAATTCCTTCGCCACGCTCCCATGTTCCTTCACTGAAGGCTCTGATAGCTGTCACCTTACCAATCAATAGCGGCTTAGAGAATTTGCCGGAGACATCAGTGGTGGCGTTAGTCAGGAGTCTCCAGGTGCTATCCCCTAGAGATTTTCCTTCGATTCGAATCGCAAGGTTTGAAAGTGGTGTCTTATCTTTTATAGAGAATGTGCCAGAGATATTAATTGGATCGCCATATTCAATCGATGTTTTATCGATTGATATCGATGCTGCTACCTGATCAGGAGCGATTGCCTTAGCGACATTGCGAACTCCTTCAAGTGCTAAAGGTTCTTCCATTCCGATGGTCCACGCTGCCAAGCCACCAAGCCGATATTTGTTAACGAGTTCTGCTCTTAAGGCGTAGCTCTTAGCATCTTGATACCAAGCAGTTCTAGATGCAGTGCAAGACGTTGCCAAGCCTCCAGCGGTAGTTCCGTTATAGACCTTCTGATAACTAAAGGTCATCTCGCCAAACTTCTCATCAAAGGTAGGAGTAACTCCATATGAAGCGGCTAAGTTCTGAGCATCTCGCATAACAAAGGTTGCGGCCTTTGCTCCACCTTTAATGACAGAGGCAACATTTGCAGGACAGACGCCACTGACTGCGGTAACCCAATCTCGCCCATAACCTGGTATTCCTACATAGACCTTAGATGCCGACATCACGGTGACTGCATATTGCACAGTGCGTTCAGCCCACGTGATAGGTCCAATCGGTCCAACCTTTGCGACCGAGTAGTCATAGGTCATGATGCGTAACCGATCGATATATGGAGCAATCGCGGCCCAGGCATAGACGTAATAGCCTTTCTGCGCTCCCTTTGGATCGAGAACATATGGTGTTGAGACCGAGAGAATCTTCTTCTGTGCATGAAGAGCTGCGCTTAGCTCTTTAACTAGCGCGGTCCACAATGGAGCAGTTTTTGGCCATGTCTTATTACTGTCTACAAAAGCAAAGCCTTCGAAATCAAGATCCACGCCATCGAAGTTATTTGTGATGACCATATTTGTTATCGCCTGCACGATTTGTGTTCGCGCTGCTGGTTTTGCGAGCAGGCCGGCAAGAACATCTTTCTCTGTGCCATCTGTAATTGTCGGAATAAGAGCGAGCCCTGCATTGCGTAGTGCGCCAACTGTCTGCGCCATTGGAACGCTTGGGTTTGCCGGTGAATAAAGATCTGTCACTACGGTGCTCTGAGTCTTGCCATTAAATTTCAGGGTGTACCAAAAAGGCATGACCTCTCTAATGAGATCTGCATTATTAATCGCGGCCGGAAGTGAGGTCTTAATTGAATAGTAAGGAATCCAGCCAGAGAGAATCTTGCGTGGTGGATTATCAGCATTGGCCGGAGCAGAGATTGCTGGCAGAAGTGCGGTTGCGATGGAGACCAAGAGGGCACCCACAACGAGATGAGCCTTGAGATGTAATTTCATTAAAGCGTTGCTCTTCAATTACTCGTTATCTTCAGGGCCAGGGCGCAGGCCTTCGAAGATCTCTTTACACATGGGGCAGACTGGATATTTGGAAGGGTCTCTCGATGGGATCCATTTCTTCCCGCAGAGCGCCCGTACCGCCTTACCAGTTACAGCAGATTCAACAATCTTCTCTTTCTTGATGTAGTGGGCGAAACGATCATGGCCCCCATCATCTTCCTGGAAATCAGGGGTCGTCTCAGTGCGCGTTAAAGTGTCGGTATCTGTGCCGATACCTATTCCTTTATCTTCTCGCGTGAATAAACCCATGGCGAAAGGATAGTCGGCGCAGCGTGAATAACTCTTTCTCTACCCTGTGAAGGCTCTAGGAATTTAATCCGGCGCTATCGAGTAGGCCAGGGAAGGTAGAATTCTGTAATGAAGGATTTACTAAAGACAGAGCACCTCTCACGTGAAGATGTAGAGCTCCTCTTGGCTACCGCTAGCGATTTCGCTGCCCAGCCTTTACGTGCAAATAGTGCGCTGAGCAATAAGAGCGTTGCGATCTACATGACAAAGCCTTCAACTCGTACTCGCCTCGCATCCGAGACAGCCGTTGCACATCTCGGTGGAACGCCGATCTTCATTCGCGGCGATGAACTTCAACTAGGTCGCGGCGAGACAATCGCTGACACCGCTCGAATCATCAGCGGCTACTGCGATGCGATGATTATTCGTACCTTCAATCAGAGCGATGTTGATGAATTGGGTGCCAATTCAACTATTCCCATTATTAATGGTTTAACGGATGTTGATCACCCAACTCAACTACTGGCTGACTGGGTGACAATTCGCGAGAACTTTGGAAGCGATATCTCTGGCCGTAAATTTGTCTATCTCGGTGATGGCAACAATATGACTCACGCTTGGCTCATCATGGGTGCAATTATGGGTGCTCATGTTGTTGCAGCAACTCCTTCTGGAAAGTTTGCTCCAGATGCCGCAGTTGTTGCAAAGGCCAAGGAGATTGCAGCAAAATCTGGTGCAACTATCGAAGTAACCAATGATCCTGAAGCCGCGGCAAAAGATGCCAGCGTTCTCTATACCGATGTCTGGATGTCTATGGGAGATCCCGAGGCTGAACGTGCAGAGAAGTTTGAAGCGCTCTCACCATTTGCGATCAATGACAACCTCATGGCACTAACCGCAGAAGATTCCATCTTCATGCACTGTCTTCCTGCTCATCGCGGTGAAGAAGTTGCAGCATCTGTAATTGACGGACCAAAGTCAGTGATTTGGCGTGAGGCTTACCATCGCCGCACAACAATCCAGGCCCTGCTCTATCACCTGACTCGCGGTGAGATAAAGGGTGCTTAAGAAGTAGTTCTATCCTTCTTGGAGCTCAGTAGGAGCTCCATGAACATCAAGGACTTCCTCTGCTTTTACATCTCCACCGAGCTTATCGGTGCGATTGAGTGGGCGCTTTGCATCGTCCTTATAGATTGCAGGAATTGAGCCAAGCAATCCTTTCTGGAAATCTTCAAAAGCTTGGAGTACTTCACGCTTTGTATTCATCACAAATGGACCCATCCAAGCAACAGGCTCCTTGATTGGTTGACCACCAAGGATGAAGAGTTCGAGGTTGGGAGATCGTGATTCTTGTTGCTGCGCTGCACGAATCACAATTGCATCACCATCGCCAAAGACGGTGAGTTGGCCCATTGAGACAGGACGTTGTTCCTCGCCGACAAAGCCGTGACCTGACATCGTGTAGACGAGTGCGTTGTAATCCTTACGCCATGGAAGACGAAGTTCAGCTCCTGGTGCAACAGTTGCATGAAGTAATGTAATCGGAGTCTGAGTGCTTCCAGGTCCGAAGTGGCCATCTACTTCACCGGCGATAACGCGAAGGAGCGCTCCTCCATCTGGAGTTGAAAGAAGTGCAACATCATTTGCGCGAACATCTTGATAAGCAGGTGGTGACCACTTCTTCGCAGCTGGAAGGTTGACCCACAATTGGAAGCCGTGGAATAGACCGCCTGACATTACAAGTGACTCTGGTGGTGTTTCGATATGAAGAATTCCACCACCGGCTGTCATCCACTGGGTGTCACCGTTAGAAATTGTTCCGCCGCCACCATTTGAATCCTGGTGGTCAAAGATTCCATCAATAATGTAAGTAACTGTTTCAAAGCCACGGTGTGGGTGCCAAGGAGTTCCCTTTGGCTCCCCTGGTGCATATTCAACTTCACCCATTTGATCGAGGTGAATAAATGGATCGAGCTCTTGTAAGTCAACGCCTGCAAATGCGCGGCGGACAGGAAAGCCTTCACCTTCGTAACCTTGAGGAGCAGTTGTTATGCTCTTTACCGAGCGCGCACGAAGATTCGTACCAGCGCTGATACGTGGAAGAACTGTGATATCGCTGACGGTTACTGCAGGCATTGTGAGCTCCTTTGACTTATCCGAAGTTTAGTTGAACTTTCAACTACCTACAACTCAGAATTGAGCGGGTTTATTCCTCTCCCCTGCGGGTTTAGAATGCTCTTGTGAACAAGCATGCGCCGTCTATCCCAAAGGTAATCCTCTATTACGGATTCACCCCGCTGGAAGATCCTGCCGCTATTCAGCTCTGGCAGAAGCAGCTCTGCGAGAGCCTTGGCCTTAAGGGGCGCATCATTATTTCTAAACACGGCATCAACGGAACCGTCGGTGGCGATATGGCTGCAGTGAAGAAATACGTGAAGATGACCCGTCAATATGCTGGCTTTAAGGACATTACCTTTAAGTGGTCAAATGGAACCGGGAAGGATTTTCCTCACCTACAAGTACGTGTCCGGCAAGAGCTTGTTGGTTTTGGAAATCCTGATGTCATCAAGGTTGATGAATCTGGTGTTGTTAATGGTGGTAAGCACCTTCGCCCAGCTCAAGTCGACGCTCTCGTTAAAGAGCGCGGGGATGATGTCATCTTCTTTGATGGACGTAATGCGTATGAAGCAAAGATTGGCAAGTTTAAGAATGCAATTGTTCCTGATGTTCAAACCTCTCATGAGTTCATAGCTGAGATTCAGAGCGGCAAGTATGACGACATTAAAGATAAGCCAATCGTTACCTACTGCACCGGCGGAATCCGCTGCGAGATTCTCTCTGCAATCATGGTCGATAATGGATTTAAAGAGGTTTATCAGATAGATGGCGGCATCGTTAAATATGGTGAAAAATTTGGTGACGACTCACTCTGGGAAGGTTCACTCTATATTTTCGATGATCGAATGGTGCATGACTTCTCTGAGAACACGAAGATCATCGGAGAATGCGTCCACTGCAATGGTCCAACCAAACTCTTCCGAAACTGCACCTCTGAGACCTGTCATCAGTTAATTTTGCTCTGCGATTCATGTGCCGAATTACCAAGCACCACTACCTGCAACCACTCAGTAAATCGCAAGCGCCGCGACCGTGAATTTGTTGGCTAGGCCAAGCTCTCGTGATCAGCTGGCCCGTTGAACAACCCACATTAATTTCAGCCTCCGAACTCGGTGAGATAACCCTGCGTCCTCTTCGTGAAGAAGATATAGACCTCATCTATCAAGCATGCCAAGACCCAACTATCTCCTCATTCACACGAGTTCCATATCCGTATGACCGAGAGATGGCAGAGGAATTCGTGCGAGGCTGTGACATCAGCTATCGCAGCCGTCAGGGAATTGTCTTTGCTATTGAAGTTGGCGGCAGTTTTGCTGGCACTATCGGCCTTCACGGCATTCAACTCTCCGATCACTGTGCAGAGATTGGGTACTGGATGGAGCAAAGTCATCGAGGAAAAGGGCTCTGCACCTCTGCCGTTCGCACGCTCCTAGATTTCTCCCTAAAGGTTATGGAGTTTCGCCGCATCGAAGGTATGGCTGATTACAACAATCTTGCATCACAACGCGTGATGGAACGAGCAGGAATGGTGCGCGATGCTCTGCTCCGTAATCGTGTTACTAAGCAAAATGGGGATCAGATAGATATGGTTCTCTTCTCTATTGTTAATCACGACTAGTTACAGGCAGGAGAACAAATGGAATCATTAGCAATACTTGTACTTGTTATGTTCTCGATTCTGATGCTCTCAGGTCCTATTAATATCGGTCTGACCAATCGTCGAGTTCAAGAGCTTGCCGCATCTCGTAAGGGTCTCACCGCTGTCCGACGCCTACTCTTTCTGGCGATTGCAGTTGTTGGAATCTTTATCGCAATCACATTTATGTATGAGACAACGCCGCTGGCTCCAAAGCTATTTGCATTAATTGCGTTTGCCGGAAACTTCTATGCATTGAAGCGAGAGATAGCTTTCGCCAAAAGCAGGTAGTAATGGAGTAGATAGTAAAAGCCGCCCCTATATAAATATAAAGGCGGCTTTCTTTCATTACTGGTTGTGGAGGTGCCGGGAATCGAACCCGGGTCCTTCAGAGCTCAAACAGGGCTTCTACGTGTGTAGTGTTAATTGCGTTTTCTCAGTCCTGAATCTCTCAAACACAAGTATTCAACGAACTCATTTGCGAAACTGTTCTCTCTACATATTCGCAACGCTATGTAGATGAAGAGCTCTCTAGCGACGCCAGATTCCAGAGCGAGAGCGCCCCTGGGCTGACGGATTTGGAACTAGCTTATGCAGCTAGAGCGAAATCACTGCGACTGTTGTCTGCAGTTATGTGTGCACAGGTTTCGTGGTTTACGAGATCATCCCGGCTTCCTCGACACGCTTCCCCTGTCTCAACAGCTAAAGTCGAGACCGTTCACCCCCCTATTTATTTGTGTTCTAAGTGTATTGAACGCAATGGGGTGGTGGGAAATTCCCGAAATAGTTGAGCGTAGTTACCAGTCGTCTCGACCGCTCCGGTTCTTGCCGCTTACGCGATGAGACATCTCTCTTTGAATCTCTCGGGTGGCTTGCTGCTCAAGTAAGGTATCGCGCTTGTCGTGTGCTTTCTTTCCCTTAGCAACAGCAATCTCAACTTTTGCACGGCCATCTTTAAAGTAGAGCTGCAGTGGAACAAGAGTGATTCCTGAATCCTTTGTCTTTGCGGCAATCTTGCGAATCTCTTCACGGTGAACTAGAAGTTTTCTCTTGCGTCGCGGTGTGTGATTGGTCCATGTGCCTTCGGTGTATTCGGGAATGTGAACTCCATGCATCCAGAGTTCCCCATTTTCGACCATCACAAAGCCGTCGATGAGAGAAGCACGGCCGGCGCGAAGTGATTTCACTTCAGTGCCGGTCAGAACAATGCCGCACTCATATGTATCAAGGATGGAGTAATCGTGACGCGCCTTTTTATTCTGCGCGATCAGCTTTTGACCTGTCTCCCTAACCATGGGCTAAGGGTACTTGAGTGTTAAACCCAGTCGGTCACACCTTGAGGTAACGGCGGAGCGTGATTAATGAGGCGAGGGTCGAAACAAAGAGACCAACGCCGAGCAAAATTGCCGATGAAATCCAGACCTGTTCCCAAGCAAAGAATTTGGTAAATGTCAGGAGTGGTGCGACCTTTGTATCGACCACATACTTCAGCCCACTGAGCAATCCTGTTGCAAAGCCCCAGCCGAGAACTGCTGAGAAGACACCTTCAAGTAAGAATGGAAGCTGGATCGACCAAGAGCTGGCGCCAACGAGCTTCATCACGCCTGTTTCGCGGCGGCGGTTAAAGGCTGCGATGCGAAGAGTGTTAGAGATAAGGAGAGCGGCGGTCAATACTGAGAAGAGACCGACCAGCAGTGCGCCATTTCGAAGAACATCAAGGAGCTTAAAGAACTTCTCAAGAATGGTGCGCTGATCTTGAACAATATCCACACCTGGACGGCCTGAGAATGCACTAACTACTACATCAAATTGTGTTGGATCTTTGAGTTTAACTCGGAATGATTCAGGCAATTGATCAGCCGTTACATTCTGCGCGATCGCTGAGTTCTTAAATCGCTCCTTAAAACGTGCAAAAGCTTCTGTTTGTGATTCATAGAAAACACTCT
>JAURJS010000080.1 GCA_030832135.1 Candidatus Planktophila sp. | reverse complement strand
TGCTGACATAGCTCCTGCCCCAAGCCTTTAGGCTGCACTGAAGTTGCATAGCCTTCCTTGGTGAGAAACTCCGCGAGCTCTTGATTCTTATTCTTGCTTCTGCCAAGCATCTGTTGGGCGCGACGACCCATCTCATCTGCGCGGAACTTTGCAAAGATATTGACAAGGTGTGGGCCGGCTTGTGCCGTTATGAATTTAAGCGCCGCCACTGCGAGATCATCGTAGGAATGCTCAAACTTCTCGCGACCTGCATCGGTCATAATAAATACCTTGGAGGGGCGTCCTCGCCCTCTCGAAAGCGCGCTGTGAGGTTCCTTCGCCTCAAGGATGCCATCCTCAATCAGATGATCGAGGTGGCGACGTACACCCGCAGGGGTTAATCCAAGGCGCTCTCCGATAACGACAGCCGTTGAAGGGCCATTTTCGAGGACCGAGCGAGCGACCGCGTTGCGGGTACTGAGCTCGTCGATTTTCACAACACTATTGTGACCTAAATGCCGCCACCTCGCCACTTGGCACGCTCAAGAGGGCTCACCTCGGTAGGCTAGCGCCATGTTAGCTACTCGGGCCCTGACTCCAGTAGCACGCCTGCTCTTAGCCCTCCAGGCCCTCCTTGTCCTCACAGGTGGCGCGGTTCGCGTTACCGGATCTGGACTTGGCTGCCCCACCTGGCCCGAGTGCACATCCGATTCATACTTCCCCGTGGATGGCCAAGCAGAGGGCGCATTTCATGCCTGGGTTGAATTCGGCAATCGCCTTCTCACCTTTGCACTTCTCTTCGCAGCGCTCTTGATGATTGCAGTTGTTCTCCGCGCAGGTCGTCGCGATCTCCGTCTGCTCGCCCTGGCACAGATTGCTGGAATCTTCGGTCAAGGAATCCTCGGCGGTATCACCGTACTGACAAAACTCAATCCCATCTCAGTGGCATCGCATTTCATTCTCTCCATCATTCTCATCGCAGCGGCACAGTCCCTCTTGACGAGAACGAAATCAACAAGGATTTCAGAGCCGCGGAGATCAAACTACTTAACTCTCCATACTGCGCTCACCTTCACCGTCATTGCAGCGGGAACTTTGGTAACAGGTGCAGGTCCTCATGCAGGTGATTCCGAAACACCTCGACTCGATATCGCAGTTGAGCTCGTTGCAGGCATCCATGGATATCTTGTTGTTGCGCTCATCTTGCTCACCTTAATTGGAATCTATAAGCGATTCAGTAATTTTGCTAATAACACCCAGAAGCTTCTTGCAATATTTTTAGGAATCACCCTCGCCCAAGGCGTGATCGGCTATGCCCAATATCTCTTGGGAGTACCGGAAGGTTTAGTAATCCTTCACCTATTGGGATCATCAATTCTTTGGATCGCAGCGTGGCGAGTCCGTCTCACCCAGTTCTATATTTTAGAAACCACATAACCAGGAGAAGCCATGACAACAATGACCGGATGGACAGAGCTCGACGATCGCGCAGTTGCATATGCCCGCGCCTTAGCGATGGATGCAGTGCAGAAGGTTGGTAATGGCCATCCTGGTACCGCAATGTCACTCGCCCCTGTTGCTTACAATCTTTTCCAACGCCATCTCCGCCACGATCCATCAGATCCTTCCTGGCTTGGTCGCGATCGCTTCGTCCTCTCATGTGGCCACTCATCACTTACCCTCTATACCCAGCTCTTCTTCAGCGGTTACGGCCTTGAGATGGAAGATATGCAATCTTTCCGCACCTGGGGCTCGCTCACACCGGGCCATCCTGAGTTTGGCCACACTGCAGGTGTAGAGACAACAACTGGCCCCCTCGGCGCTGGAGTTGCAACTGCTGTAGGTATGGCGATGGCTGCTCGTTATGAGCGTGGATTACTCGACCCAACAGCTGCCGATGGCGCATCTATCTTCGATCACGATATCTGGGTTCTCTGTTCAGATGGAGATTTACAAGAGGGCGTAAGCGCTGAAGCTTCCTCTCTTGCTGGCACGCAAGCTCTTGGTAATCTCAACATGATCTATGACGATAACCGCATCTCAATTGAGGGCGACACACACGTCTCGTTTACGGAAGATGTCGCAGCTCGTTACCGTGCCTATGGTTGGCATGTGCAAGAAGTTGCAGCACTGGCCGATGGCAACATTGATTTGGTTTCACTTGATGCCGCAATCATTGCAGCAAAGGCAGAGCGCAGTAAGCCATCACTGATCCGCATGCACTCTGTAATTGCATGGCCAGCTCCAAAACTTCGCGGAACCGCAAAGTCACATGGCTCTGCTCTCGGTGATGAAGAGATTTCAGCGACCAAGGTTGAACTTGGGCTAAATCCAGATGAGAAGTTCGCTATGCCGGCAGATGTCTTCGCACATGTTCGCTCAGTAAAAGATCGTGGCGCAGCAGCACATGCAGAATGGAATAAGAAGTTTGACTCTTGGAAGTCAGCCAATGGCGAGAAGGCGGCTCTCCTTGAGCGCCTCGTAAAGCGTGAACTTCCTACAGGTTGGGATGCAAAGCTCCCAGAGTTTGAGGCAGGCAAGGATGTTGCAACTCGCGCTGCATCAGGTCATGTCATCAATGCAATCGCCGCGGTCTTGCCAGAGTTTTGGGGTGGATCTGCCGACCTTGCAGATTCCAATAACACCACCATCGAGGGTGGAAAGTCATTCCTACCGGCATCGAGTGCAATGAAGGATGCAGATCCATACGGTCGCATCATCCACTTCGGTATCCGTGAACATGCGATGGGTTCGATTATCAATGGAATCACCTTGCATGGCCTTACCCGCACATTCGGTGGCACCTTCGCTGTCTTTAGCGATTACATGCGACCAACAGCGCGCCTTGCAGCTCTGATGGATATCCCTTCAACCTTTATCTGGACCCACGATTCCATCGGTCTCGGTGAAGATGGACCAACTCATCAACCTGTTGAGCACTTGGCCGCGATGAGAGCGATTCCTAACTTTGCAGTCATTCGCCCAGCAGATGGCAATGAGGTGCGTGAAGCATGGAAGTCAATCCTCGTGCGCCAGAAGCCTGCCGGTCTCTTCCTCTCCCGCCAGAACCTTCGCACCGTAGATCGCTCCACACACGGCGCAGCCACAGGAGTTGATAAGGGTGCATATATTCTTAAAGAGGCATCAGGTAGCGCAGATATCGTCATCATCGCAACAGGCTCAGAGGTTGCGCTAGCTCTTGATACACAGAGCGTACTTGAGGCTAAGGGGCTCTCAACTCGCGTAGTCAGCGCGCCATGTCTTGAGTGGTTTAACGAGCAGCCTGCCTCATACCGTGATTCAGTTCTACCTAAGAGCGCAAAGCTACGTGTAAGTGTGGAAGCGGGAATCTCACAGGGATGGCGCGAGTATGTCGGTGACAATGGCGTAATTATCTCAATCGATCACTTCGGCGCATCTGCCGGCGCATCCAAGCTCTTCACTGAGTTTGGCTTCACCGTAGACCGCATCGTTGGCGATATCGAATCAGCGCTGAAGTAAGGAGTACTTCCGTGACAATAACAACTACAGGAGCATCACTGGCTCGAGTCGATCGCACATCCCCCCGTTACTCCTATCTTCGAGAGGTCCATCAGAAGATTGCTGTAAAGGATGCAACAACATGGGGTCCTGATGCAGCGGAGGAAGCTGCGATTCGCCTCAACTGGGTTGATCTTCCCGAGAGTTCGCTAGCACTTCGCGATGAAGTCACAGCACTTGCAGCTAAGTTCGCTGATAAGACTCGCGTAGTGCTCTGTGGCATGGGTGGTTCATCTCTTGCTCCTGAGGTGCTCTCTAAGACCTTCAATCGAGAGATCATGATCGTGGATTCAACTGATCCTAACTACATTGCACATGCTCTCAATGGAGATATCAGTAAGACAGTCTTTGTTGTGAGTTCAAAGTCTGGCTCCACCATTGAAACATCATCACAGCGTGCCTTCTTTCAAGCAAAGGTTGCTGAAGCAGGTCTCGATGTCACATCACACATCATCTTCGTTACCGATCCTGGTTCACCACTTGATATTGAAACTCGCGCGGCAGGATTCACCGTGGTTAACGCAGACCCCAATGTTGGAGGGAGATTTAGCGCTCTCAGCGCCTTTGGCGTTGTGCCGGCAGTTCTCGCTGGAATAGATATCTGGAGCGTCTTAGCTGATGCATCACAGGCGAAGAGTGACTTCCTTGCCAACGATGAAACAATTCTCGACATCTCCTATCTTCTTAGTGAGGTTGCTGGTCAATACATCGCCTTCACAGATCATGGCTCTTCTGTTCCTGGAATATCTGACTGGATTGAGCAACTTATCGCCGAATCAACTGGAAAGGATGGAAAGGGTCGCCTTCCTGTGGTTGCAGAGTCTGTCGCTGCTGCCGAAGTAGGTAATCCATTTACCATCTCATTCTCCGATGAAGGAGCCGATCTCAACGTTGTCGCACCGTTAGGCGCTCACTTCATCTTCTGGGAGTGGGTCACAGCGATAATCGGTGCGGCGCTAGAGATTGATCCATTTAATCAACCGAATGTCACTGAAGCTAAAGAGCAGACGCTCGCGCTACTTACTGAGTGGAAATCATCCGGCAAGACCATCTCCCCTGCGCTCTCACCTGATTCCACTGAAGGCGATGTGGAAATCTTCGGCGCCGGCTCATCCATTAAGGACTCTCTATTGCAGATGATTTCGCAGACAGCTGATGACGGATATATCTCCATCATGGCTTACCTCGATCGCAGAGATGACGTTGCTTTAGAAGAACTTCGCTCATTGATTGCAACCGCATCCGGACGTCCAACAACTTTTGGTTGGGGTCCACGCTTTATGCATTCAACTGGCCAATTCCATAAGGCCGGTCAACCCAATGGAACATTTATTCAGATAACAGGTGAAGTCGATTGTGACTTTGATATTCCAGGTCGTGACTTCTCATTTGGAACGCTCGTTGCGGCACAAGGCCTAGGAGATGGAAAAGCTCTTGCAAAACGTCAATACCCGCTCCTACGTCTTCATCTGAAGAACCGTAGTGCGGGTATTGAGGAAATTCTTTCAGCTGCGAGAGAGCTCTAAAGCCTTCTACTAGTCGATGTCATCTCCGCGAAGTTTGCGGAGGGCATCTTCTAGAATCTTCGCACCTTCTGTATCAGAGCGACGCTCCTTCACATATGCAAGGTGAGTCTTGTATGGAACATTGACTACCGCGCTCGGTGGATTGTTGCGATCACGACCTGCTGGAAGTCCGCACTTTGGGCAATCCCATTGCGCTGGAATCTCAACTGTCTCTTCCACTGCAAATGATGGTCGAACTTCATGTCCATTGGCGCACCAATAAGAGACCGATGCGCGTTCAATCTGATCACCGCGCTCAGCCTCGCCCATTGGGCCAGCGCCGACACGACTACCGCGAATTGCACTTGCCATGGATTAACCCTTCAAAACGAGTGAGAGGCCAACGACGCCTGCGAACCAGAGACCGCCAACGACGATAGTGATGCGATCGAGGTTGCGCTCAACGACAGAGGAGCCGCCGTAGTTTGATGAGATTCCGCCGCCGAAGAGATCAGAGAGGCCAGCTCCCTTTCCCTTGTGAAGGAGGACGAGAAGGATCATCAAGAGGCTGGTGATCACGAGAAAGATTGATAGTGCTAAAGCCACGAATTACTCCTTAAAAGGTTTCAGGCGGAAAGGATAGCGAATAAAGAGGCGGGCAAGTTACTCGGCAACGGCGTAGAACTTGGCAATTTTCGCCAATTCTTCAGGATCTAGGCTCGCTCCCCCGATAAGGGCGCCATCGACATCGCTCTGCTTCATAATTTCGACGATATTCGATGACTTCACAGAGCCACCGTAAAGGATGCGCATATTTGATGCGATCTCTGATGAACCGATCTGCTCGATCTCCTCGCGGATTGCTGCGCAGACCTCTTGGGCATCTTCAGGTGTTGCAGTCTTTCCGGTGCCGATAGCCCAGACTGGCTCATAGGCGATAACAATCTTCTTCAGCTCTGGCTTGGTGAAGCCCTCTAGACCTGCACGCACCTGGCGGATGACATGCGAGACATGAGTTCCTGATTCGCGGATTGCGAGCTCTTCTCCGACGCAGAAGATTGGAGTGAGTTCATTGGCAAGTGCCGCCTTAATCTTGCGATTGACGAGAGCATCATCTTCACTGTGGATTGCACGGCGCTCTGAGTGGCCGATAACCACAAAGGTGCAGCCAAGCTTTGCCAACATAGAACCTGAGATATCTCCGGTAAATGCGCCCGATGACTCTGGCGAGAGATCTTGTGCTCCGTATTGAAGGCGGAGGCGATCTCCATCAACCATCGTTTGAATTGAACGAATGTCGGTAAAAGGTGGGATGACTGCGACATCGACTGCATCATAATCGGCATCGCTGAGTGAGTAGACAAGCTTCTGTGCAACTGCAATCGCCTCAAGGTGATTGAGGTTCATCTTCCAGTTACCTGCCATAAGTGGCTTACGCATTTCTTACTCCTTCAGTTCAGTGTTGATGAAAGTTTAAAATAAATTAGAGATCGAGCGCCTTAAGGCCTGGTAGCTCTTTACCCTCGAGGTATTCAAGTGAGGCTCCTCCACCGGTTGAGATGTAACCGAATTGGTCATCCTTAAAGCCAAGTGCTCGAACAGCAGCAGCTGAATCGCCACCACCTACTACGGAGATTCCCGAAACTTCAGTGAGCGCCTGAGCAACTACCTTGGTTCCATTAGAGAAGGCTGCAAATTCAAAGACGCCCATGGGGCCATTCCAAAATACTGTCTTACATTCACGAATCGCTGTTGCAAAAGCTGCAGCAGAATCTGGTCCGATATCAAGGCCCATCTGATCTGCTGGGATTGCATCTGCCGCAACGATTGTCGCTGGAGAATCAGCTGCAAATGCGGGAGCTACGACGATATCTGTTGGAAGCACCAGGCGAACACCCTTATCGGATGCCTCCTTGATTAAACCGCGAACGGTGTCGAGCATCTCTGCTTCAACGAGTGACTTGCCGATTTCATGTCCTTGAGCTGCAAGGAAGGTAAAGACCATTCCTCCACCAATTGCCATGACGTCAACCTTGCCGAGCAAGTTAGAGATCACACCAAGCTTGTCAGAGACCTTTGCGCCACCAAGAACAACGCCATATGGGCGAGCTGGCTCTGTGGTGAGCTTCTTCAAAACTTCAACTTCAGCAGCAACGAGAGTTCCTGCTGCATGCGGAAGGAGCTTTGGAAGATCAAATACTGATGCATGTTTACGGTGCACAGCACCAAAACCATCTCCTACATAAACATCTGCAAGAGTTGCGAGCTCTGCCGCGAAGGCTGCGCGCTCTGACTCTTCCTTCGATGTCTCTGCGGCGCTAAATCGAATATTTTCAAGGAGTAGAACTTCTCCTGGAGCTAGCGCTTCGGCAGCTGCTGTGACATCTGAGCCTGTGATTGCACCAGCGAACGTCACCGGCTTACCGAGTAACTCTGAGAGTCGGAGTGCAATAGGTGCCAATGAAAGCTCAGGCTTTGCCTCACCCTTTGGACGACCTAGATGTGCAGCAATAACGAGTGATGCACCTTTTTCAAGGAGCGCGTTGATTGTGGGAAGTGAAGCGCGAATACGTCCATCATCTGTGATCTTTCCTTCTTTCAAAGGAACGTTAAGATCACAACGGAGAAATACGCTCTTACCCTGCACATCTAGTTCGTTCAAAGTAGTCATTAAATTAGAGGCTCTTTCCTACGTAACCAACGAGATCGACGAGGCGGTTTGAGTAGCCCCACTCGTTGTCATACCAACCAACAACCTTCACAGTTGTTCCGATTGCCTTTGTAAGACCTGCATCGAAGATACATGATGATGGATCTGTCACGATATCTGATGAAACGATTGGATCTTCTGTGTATGAGAGGAAGCCCTTGAGTGAACCTTCAGCTGCCTTCTTCATAGCTGCATTGATCTGCTCTGCAGTTGCTTCCTTAGCAAGCTCAACTGTGAGGTCTGTTGCTGAACCTGTTGGAACTGGAACACGCATTGCAAAACCATCGAGCTTGCCCTTGAGCTGTGGAAGGACGAGTGAAATCGCCTTTGCCGCACCAGTTGAGCTTGGGATGATGTTGGTTGCCGCAGCACGTGCGCGACGAAGATCCTTATGTGGGAAGTCAAGGATTACCTGATCGTTTGTATATGCGTGGATAGTTGTCATCAAACCGCGGACGATTCCGAACTCTTCATCCAAGACCTTAGCCATTGGAGCGAGGCAGTTAGTTGTGCAAGATGCATTTGAGATGACGTGGTGGTTAGCTGGGTCATACTTCTCATGGTTAACGCCCATGACAACTGTGATGTCTTCATCTGTTGCAGGTGCTGAGATGATGACCTTCTTTGCGCCAGCTGTGATGTGCTTCTTAGCATCTGCAGCCTTTGTGAAGTGACCTGTTGACTCAATGACGATATCTGCGCCCACTGATGCCCATGGAAGGTTTGCTGGATCGCGATCTGCAAATACCTTGATTATCTTTCCACCGACTGTGATGGTGTCTTCTGTGTGTGTTACCTCAAGGCCGAGGCGGCCGAGGATTGAGTCATACTTCAAAAGGTGAGCAAGAGTTGCATTATCTGTGAGGTCGTTGATGCCCACGATATTGATATTTGGGTTGGTGAGCGCGGCGCGGAAGAAGTTACGTCCGATACGTCCAAAACCGTTGATTCCGACATTAATCATTATTAAACCTCGTTCTTAGAAAGGTGATTTACCGTTAATAAGCCCATAAATAGATAGGTGGCTTTACTTGCGCCACAACGTTGGGACTTGGCTCAAAGGATACCAGCCGTAGGCCTACTGGCCGGTTATAGCGACTTACTCTCCTAGGAGGTCAGGAGATAGGCCAGCTTCAGTATCTGGAATACCGAGTTCGCCCGCTCTCTTATCGGCCATAGCAAGGAGGCGGCGAATTCGACCTGCAATCGCATCTTTAGTCATTGGCGGTGTGGCCAATGAGCCGAGCTCTTCCAATGAGGCCTGGCCGTGAGCGATACGTAACTCCCCCGCCTCTTTGAGGTGATCGGGAATCGTTGGGCCGAGAATCTCCATCGCACGTTGAACTCGAGCCGCGGCAGCAACAGCGGCGCGTGCTGATCGACGAAGATTCGCATCATCAAAATTGGCGAGGCGATTTGCTGTGGCTCGCACTTCGCGACGCATACGGCGCTCTTCCCAGGCTAAGACGCTCTCGTGAGCGCCGAGTCGAGTCAGTAGTGAACCAATCGCATCGCCATCACGAATGACGACTCGATCCACACCGCGCACCTCACGAGCTTTTGCTGCAATATTGAGTCGACGCGCTGCACCTACCAATGCAAGGGCAGCCTCTGGTCCAGGACAGGTAATCTCGAGTGAGGATGAGCGACCAGGTTCTGTCAGTGAACCATGGGCCATAAATGCACCGCGCCATGCAGCCTCTGCATCACAGACATTTGCTGCAACAACTTGTGGAGGCAATCCACGAATGGGACGTCCATTGGCATCAATCAGACCTGTCTGACGAGCGAGGGCTTCACCAGATTCAATTACTCGAACAACATAGCGCGATCCCTTGCGGAGTCCGCTCGATGAGAGAACTGCTAGATCAGAGTCATGGCCATAGATGTCGGCGATATCTTTCTTCAAACGTCGGGCAGATTGTGAGGTGTCGAGCTCGACCTCGATTACTACCTTACCTGAGGCGATATGGAGCCCTCCAGCGAAACGAAGCAGGGATGAGACCTCAGCTTTGCGGCAGCATGGCTTGGTGATAGTGAGTCGACTCAACTCATCCTTGACCGCAGCTGTCATTGCCATGGGGATATCAAACCAGCATTTCGTTGAGAATGTGAGTGAAAGTTGAGGCTAATTTCTCACCTCCATGATGGATAGCCACAGTTTCATCGCGTAAATCTGCCTCAAGGTAGCCACTTCCTCGTTCCTGCAAATACTGCGCAAGCTCTTGCCGTCCCTTGAGATGCGAATCAGCCACCACAAGATCGAAGTTAAGCTCTGGTGCATAGTCATGGAGGATGGAGCAATGCTCGAGCGGGGAATAACCGGCATACTCCCCGGCAGCAACTTGATCTTTATTTGAATCTAGATTGAGTAAGAGAATCTTCTTTGCTGGTGATGCGACGAGGGCATCTCTCAATGATGGAACAAGTAAGTGTGGAAGAACGCTGGAGAACCAAGAACCAGGTCCCATCGTTATCCAGTCAGCTTCTGCAATCGCTGCCAACACTTCAGGACGAGTCGTTGGATTCCCCGGCTTCAATCGCAACTCTTGGAGACGACCCGGGGTGGTTGCTACTGCAACCTGACCAATCGCATCGATAGATTTTCCACCATTGAGAAATGTTGCTTCGATATCGAGCGGCTCTGCTGTCATAGGTAGAACGCGACCAACAACTTTTAATAGCGCACCAACTCGATCGAGGCCAATCACGACATCTTCATCTCTATCCCACAGGGCAGCTAACAAAAGGTTTCCAAGAGCATGCCCATTGAGCGGGCCTTCGCTTGTAAAGCGATATTGCATGATGTCAGCCCAATCGCGGCCCCATGAATCATCTGCGCAGAGCGCAGCTAGCGCCATCCTGAGATCACCGGGCGGCATGATGGGAAACTCTTGACGAAGTCGACCGCTGGAGCCTCCATTATCTGCAACGGTCACAACTGCAGTGATCTGATCAGTGATTGAACGAAGTGCTCTAAGAGTTGCCGCAAGACCATGTCCGCCACCGAGTGCAACAACTTTTGGTTGAGAAATCATTCACGACCAACATCGCGATGGGATGGATGAGCCGAGACTTCAAAGTCGCCATGAGCACGGTTGAGTTGAGATGCTATCTCGCGAGCAATCGAGACAGATCGATGCTTACCTCCGGTGCAACCAATTGCGATCGTTACATACTTCTTTCCTTCTCGAAGATATCCAGGAATCATCTTCTCAACCACATCGACATAGGCCCGAACAAATTCTTTGACTCCTTCACTTGCGAGCACATGCTGATAAACCGCATCATCGAGACCCGATTTTGGACGGAGCTCAGGCACCCAATGCGGATTGGGAATGAAGCGACAATCGAGCACTAGATCGGCATCGACCGGGATTCCATACTTATAGCCAAATGAGAGCACATTGATCCGCAACGCCTTCGCCATACCTGCAGCAAATATCTCTGCGGTGCGCTTCTCCAATTGGTGAACGTTGAGATTGGAGGTATCAATAACCACATCTGCCTGTGAGCGAAGGTCCTCCAACTTGGCGCGTTCACGTGCAATTCCATCGACAATACGGTCAGATGATTGGAGGGGATGTGGGCGCCTGGTTGATTCAAAGCGCTGCACCAGGGCTTGATCGCTGGCATCGAGGAAGAGGAGGCGATATTTAATATCTGAAGCGCCAAGTGCTTCCAGCGCACTTGCTAGAGCGTCGAAGAACTTTCCACCTCTCACATCAACTACAACAGCGACAGAGGATTCAGTCTTCTCCATCTCTGTTGCGAGCTCGGGAAGTAATGCCGGAGGAAGGTTATCGACGACATGCCACCCTAAATCTTCCAACGCATGGGCGACGGTGGAACGACCGGCGCCAGACATACCTGTCAGGATCAGGAGCTCTCTATTACTCATGGTCTCATTCTGCCCTATCAGTCAAGGGCCTTATCAATCACGGCGAGAGAATCTCGCCTGTCTCCATATCAACTGCAGGGGTCTTCAAGCGTTCGAGATGAGAGTAAATGACCCCAGCAATTGTCGATCCGATTCCTGGTGTGGTCTCGAGTTCGGCAAGAGTCGCCTTACGTATCGCTGAGACCGAACCGAAGCGATCGAGAAGTGCGGTTCGTCGTGATTCACCTAGCTGTGGGATCTCATCGAGGAGCGATTCCAGCATCACCTTGGAGCGCTTGCTGCGATGGAAGGTGATGGCAAATCTATGGGCCTCATCTCGAATACGCTGCATGAGATACATCCCCTCACTTGTGCGCGGGAGAATTAATGGGTCGATGGAGTTAGGAAGCCAGACCTCTTCCAGCCTCTTTGCTAAACCTACGAGTGCGATATCGGTAATGCCTAACTCATCAAGGGCGCGTTGAGCTGCTGCAACTTGTGGAGCACCGCCATCAACAACGATTAGCTGTGGCGGGTATGCAAACTTGGAGAGCTTTCCGCCAGTTTCTGCAACCTCACTATGGTTGACCTGTCGATCTGCAATAAGTCGCTTCATACGTCGAGTAATAACTTGATGCATCGCGCGGGTATCATCGGTCGCTGTTGTTGTATCGATGGCAAAGCGTCGATACTCACTCTTCTTTGCTAGCCCATCTTCAAAGACGACCATCGAGGCAACTACCGAGGTGCCGGAGATATTTGAAATGTCGTAACACTCAATACGTAGTGGGGTTCGAGGTAGCTCTAATAGCTCTTCAATCTCGATGAGAGCTTTACCTGAAACTGCCGCATCCGTTGCCCGCTTGCTCATAAATTGAACAAGGGCGTAGTGAGCATTTCGCTCAACTGTCTCTAGTAGTTCAACCTTCTCGCCACGTTGTGGAACCTTGATAGTTACCTTTCGATTAGCGAGAGAGCTAAGCCACTCCCCCAGCGCCTCACGATCTGCCGGTTCGCCATTGATATGAATTACTGAAGGAATCTCGGTTGTGCCATCACCATAGATAGAGAAGAGCAGCGATGCATATTGATCATCGCCTTCAAGGGTGCGCTCTTGATCGACAATCCATGAGCGAGATCCCTTGATGGAACCACGGCGAACCATAAAGATAGATCCTGCGGCATGGAGCCCCTCTTCATGGATAGCGATGAAGTCACCATCCAGATCATCTGAGAGATTTCCTTGTGTTGAACGTTGCGCCTTTTCAAAGGATTCAATCTGATCTCGGATTCTCGCAGCACGTTCAAACTCCTCACGCTGCGATGCTAGCTCCATCTCGCTTCTCATCGTGGGAACGAGATCTTCCATCCCCGCCTCCATAAAGGCATCGAGCTTGTGTGCAATCTCTTTATGTTCCTCTGGCGTCACCCACCCCACGCAAGGTGCGGCACACTTTCCGATATCACCGAGTAGGCACTGTCTCTTAGAGCGTTGTGCCCGTTGAAAATTCCCAGCGCTACACGAACGAACCGGAAAGACCTTGAGGAGAACTTCATAGGTATTTCGCAGTGCCCATGCATTTGTATAGGGACCAAAGTATTTAAGTCCAGAGCGCTTCTCTTTTCGAGTGATAAAGATGCGAGGAAATTCATCCTCCAATGAGATCGCTAAATATGGGTAAGACTTATCATCCTTAAATTGAACGTTATATGTTGGGTGATACTGCTTGATCCAAGAGAACTCGAGCGCCAGAGCTTCCAGTTCAGTATTGACGATGGTCCAATCGACTCGGACCGCCTCATGGACCATTCGATAAGTCTTCTGGGCGAGGTTGGATCCAAAGTAAGAACTCAGGCGATTCTTCAAATTCTTCGCCTTGCCAACGTAAATGACCTTATCGCTCTTGTTATAGAAACGGTAAACCCCGGGCTCCTCCGGAATATCGGAGGGGCGATAGCTGGCTGGATCTGCCATCGCTAGCTCTTCTTAACCGCAGCGCTCTTCTTCGCCGGAGCAGCTTTCTTGGCAGCAACTGCCTTCACGGAAGTAGCGCTCTTCGTAGATGTCTGGGCGCGATTGTTAGCAAGAAGTTCTGCCAGGAATTGTCCAGTGTAACTCTCCTTCACCTTCGCAACTTCCTCTGGAGTTCCTTCTGCAACAACAGTTCCGCCACGGAAACCACCTTCTGGGCCCATATCAATAACCCAATCAGAAGATTTGATGACATCGAGATTATGTTCGATGACAACGACTGTATTTCCCGTTTCAACCAGGCGCTTCAAAACACCTAACAACTTATTGACATCTTCAAAGTGAAGACCGGTCGTTGGCTCATCGAGAACATAGATAGTGCGCCCCGTTGAACGACGCTGCAGCTCGGTAGCGAGCTTGACGCGTTGCGCCTCACCACCAGAGAGAGTAGGCGCTGATTGTCCAAGTCGCACATAGCCAAGGCCGACATCGCAGAGAGTCTTGAGATAGCGGGCGATCGTAGGCACTGATTCGAAGAATTCATGGGCGATCTCAATCGGCATATCGAGTACCTGTGCGATGGTCTTGCCCTTGTAATGGACCTCCAACGTCTCACGGTTATATCTAGCTCCATGACAGACTTCGCATGGCACATAGACATCAGGCAAGAAGTTCATCTCAATCGTGATAGTTCCATCTCCGGAACAGTTCTCGCAGCGACCGCCCTTGACGTTGAAGGAGAAGCGACCTTGCTGATAACCGCGCACCTTAGCCTCAGAAGTCTCCGCAAAGAGAGCGCGAACTTTGTCAAAGACGCCGGTATAGGTAGCTGGGTTTGAGCGAGGGGTGCGACCAATAGGTGATTGATCAACATGCACGACCTTATCGAGTTGATCGATACCTGTAACTGTTCGGTGACGACCAGGAACTAGTCGCGCACCATTGAGCTTGTTAGCAAGAGTTGTATAGAGGATGTCATTGACCAACGTTGATTTACCAGAGCCTGAGACTCCGGTGACGGAGACAAATAGTCCCAGCGGAATCTCAACCTCGATATCTTTGAGGTTATTCTCCTTCGCACCTTTGATTACCAACTTACGCTTTGGATCAATCGCTCTGCGTTCACTAGGAATCTCAATTGAGCGTCGACCTGAGAGGTATGCACCTGTAATGGATTCTTTCGAGTTAATAAGATCCTCATAGGAACCAGAGACGACCACGTGGCCACCATGCTCACCGGCACCAGGACCAATATCAACAATCCAATCAGCGGTGCGAATCGTCTCTTCATCGTGCTCAACCACAATCAAGGTATTGCCGAGATTGCGAAGACGAGTCAAGGTATCAATTAAGCGACGGTTATCGCGTTGATGTAATCCGATACTCGGCTCATCCAATACATAGAGAACCCCTACAAGGCCAGAACCAATCTGAGTCGCAAGGCGTATACGTTGCGCCTCACCACCTGAAAGAGTTGCAGCAGGGCGATCTAAGGAGAGGTAGTCAAGACCAACATCGAGCAAAAATCCAAGACGTGCATGGACCTCCTTCATCACTCGTTCAGCAATCTGCGCCTCACGTGCATTGAGCTCAATCCCCCTAAGGAACGTTGCGCAATCATCGATAGAGAGGAGACAGACCTCAGCGATTGATTTACCACCGATTGTTACCGCGAGCACCTCTGGCTTAAGACGCGCTCCCTTACATGCAGGACATGGAGTCTCACGCATATAGGCCTCGTACTTCTCGCGACTGTAATC
>JAURJS010000079.1 GCA_030832135.1 Candidatus Planktophila sp. | reverse complement strand
CTGTCTGGGCGGCATCAGGTGTTAACCCTTGCACCATAGGAATCACATATCGCTCGGGACCTTTTGAGATCACAAGCTTTACAGTGCCGGCTTGATCAACTTTCTCGCCGCCGGCCGGGATGGACTCGATCACTCGATCAGCTTCGATATCTTCGCTGTAGCGACGTTCAATAACAATCGAGGTAAGACCTAGGGGAGTGAGCGCTGCGCTTACCTCGCTTTGAGTTGCACCAACTGTTGAGGGAACGACCACTCGAGAACCAGGTCCAATCAAGACCCACCAACCAGAGATTCCAAGCGCAACGGCGAGGCCAGCTGCAATATAACGATTGCGGCGCACGCGCTTACTGACCTTCTTGCGCTTCGCAACCTGGGCAGTAGTTTCGGTTTCAATCGCAACCTCTGATTTATCACCTTTACGAGGAACCCCTGCCTCAGCAATGTTTCTTTTGCGTTCGGACATACGCAGTGACTTTTTATCGGGTGCAACTCGCATTGGCTTAATTGGAATATCAAGCTCAAGGCTGAGTTGATTCTCCTTAGGGTTGAGGAGTGAATTGATTGCCGATAAAAGTGAGTGAAACTCACCCGCATCACGTGGGCGCTCATCTGGATCTGCAGCCGTTGCACGATAGATAAGGTCATCGAGTTCAACTGGAATGTTATTAATAATTGAACTTACCCGAGGCACGCGTTCGTTTACATGCATGTAGGCAATTTGAATTGGCTCAGAGCCATCAAAGGGCTTCTTGCCGGTGAAGAGTTCAAACGCGGTGATACCAACTGCATAAACATCAGAGCGAGAATCTGCAATACCGCGCTGCACCTGCTCTGGCGAGAGGTATGAAACGCTGCCAAGGATGACACTTGATTCAACTGTCATCGTGGTGCCAAGAAGAGGACCCTTTGCAAGGCCAAAATCTGCAATCTTGATTCTTCCCTCTTTGGAGACCAGAATGTTTTCAGGTTTGATATCCCGATGCACGATGCCCTTCTTATGGGCGGCAGCGAGAGCGCTCAGCACCGGGAGCAAAAATCGAACGCCATCCTGATAGGTCAAACGTCCTTGTTCATGGAGATATTCTCGCAAGGTGTGGCCTTCAACCATCTCCATCACGATAAAGACTGCTGGCGTACCGCTTTGATTCCAACCTTGGTCTTGCACGGCAACGATATTGGGATGCGAGAGCGATGCAGCAGCTTTCGCCTCGCGGATAAATCGTTCAACAAATTGTTCATCCTGCGCCAGATGAGGATGCATGATCTTGACTGCAACTTTTCGATCGAGACGAGTATCGAGACCTTCATAGATGCTAGCCATCCCACCGTTGGCTACCTGGCGAAGGAGCTGATAGCGCCCATCGATAAGTTCGCCGGTGAGATCTGACATGGGGGGAATCCTATTTCAATCGCCCTGCGATATCGGTGATTTAGCCTGTTGTGAGAACGAAGTCAGCGACCTTTATTGAATCTTCTTCTCGGAATAACTCTTCTTGTTGAGAAAGCCATCTCTCCATCTGTGCGGTAATCGCCTCGCCATCACGTCTTAATACACGAGCCATTCCATCGCTTGGTTCGATGTCTATCCAGATGGAAGCGGTAAGGAAAGGGCGTATATGAGAGTGAGAAGAACCTACTCCCTCGAGAATGAGTAAATCTGAGTGGGGCATCTCTTGAGGTGAGCCATATTCGCCCTTACTCCAATCAAAGTGCGATAGCGAGTATCGCTTTGAATTCTGATGTGAAGTACACGCGGTGCTAAGAGCATCGGTAAAGTGATGATCAAAAGGTGCATCCCACCCGTTATAGAGGTCATCCATATGAATAGTGGAGCACTTATATTTCAATGAGAGCGCAGCGCTGAGATGTTCAGCCAGTGTTGTCTTGCCAGCACCAGCTGGTCCATCTATTGCGATGATAGGTCGCGTAGAACTCTTGCAGAGATCAAAGAGCGCGGCGGTGAGTTCCATACCAAGCTCTCCATCCGATCGCGGCCATGACTGTGAAGGCGATATAGAGAACTGTAGTAAAGAGCAATCCTTGCGATGCATAGAGAGCGACATAGCCCGCATCAACAATCAACCACAAAACCCAATTCTCATACTTCTCATAGACCATCAAGATCTGCGCAGCCAAACTACCAAAGAGCAGAAGCGTGTCGGGCAGGGCTGCGGTTGCACCTAAATCGGTAAGTACTGGAACTAGGAGAGCGGTTGCTGCCATGATTCCAATGGCTGTGATGAGGCGAAGTTCAAGTGAGAGCGCACCTGGCTTTGCGCCACTTGCCTCCCAGCCAGACCATCCAGCAACAGCTGCTGCGATGAAGATTAATTGAAGAGCGGCGCTGGCATAGAGATCGAATTGAAGGAAAAAGACTCCATAGAGAGCGCTGCTCAAAGCCCACCATGGCCAGGTAATGCGCTTGCCCGTGATGCCAAGCCCAACGCCGATGAAGGATGCAATTGATGCAACGAATTCAAGATAAGAGACTTCATAGCCCCAGGCGGTAAAGAAGATGGATGACATATAGATCCTCAAACATTCTCAGTTCGCATTACCGAACTGGTCTAACGGTCGAACTCATTAATTGAGTTCCTCTCAGCCACCGTGGCTCCCGTGGATAAAACTCTAGCGCATACGGAGAAAAAGAGTTTGTATAAATGCAATTCCGGCAACACGGGCTCTGCGCCACGTCGATGTCGTTGCTCTCTTATTGAAGATGTCATAGCCGTTGGCTTCAATCTCATCGACGATTCCACAATAGAGCTCACTTGCGGCGCGAATACATGGGCGTGAGATGGGATCGAGATATTGAATACCTGCCTCAGCTTTATCCTGAAGATCTCGCACGCGAGCGATTTGATACTTAATCGCTTCGATAATTTTTGGAGTTAACTGACGCTTCAACAACATCTCCTCTGAGACGCCAAAGCGAGCCAAATCATCGAGCGGCATATAGATGCGACCACGATCTATATCTTCACCGATATCTCGGATGAAGTTAGCCAGTTGGAATGCGGTACCGAGAGCAGTTGCCGCTTCAATCGCACGCGGATCGCTATAGCCAAGGATGGGAAGCATCTCTAAACCGATGACCACTGCTGAACCATAAACATATGTCATTAGATCTTCATAGGTCTTGTAGCGAGTGACGGTGAGGTCCATCTCCATTGAGACCATAAATGCATCGAAGTATTCAAGTGGAATTGAATAATTCTTTACTGTATCCACTAGCGCTCGGCCTATCAGGTCATTGCTTTCACCTG
The DNA here is from genome assembly GCA_030832135.1 of Candidatus Planktophila sp. GTDB lineage: Bacteria > Actinomycetota > Actinomycetes > Nanopelagicales > Nanopelagicaceae > Planktophila. The sequence continues at coordinate 792 of JAURJS010000079.1, read as the reverse complement.
CTCGAAGGTCTGCAAGAACTGAATCACCCCAAGTGCGAAGTGCAATTGCCTTTTCTTCTGGAGTTAACGTTGAAGCAAGATCATCAACAATTTCATCGGCGTAGCGAGCAAATCCGTAGAGAGCATGCACCGGCGGACGTTTAGCTGCTGGCAGAAGAAGGGTTGCTAAGTAATACGTCTTCCCGTGCAGTGCATTAAGTCGCTTGCACTCTTCATAGGATTGCGAGAGAAGATCAGACATTACTTAACAGGTCCCACAATGCGCTCTGCTGCAAGACGGCCTGAAATCAAGACCATTGGAACGCCAACGCCTGGTTGGGTTCCGCTGCCTGCGAAGACAACATTGTCGAAACCTGCCGCGATGTTACGTGGGCGGAATGGACCAGTCTGGAAGAAGGTATGTGCGCTAGCAAATGGCGCACCGCGCTCCATTCCCTGTGCCTGCCAATCCAGGGGAGTGGTCATATGTTCAACTTCGATTGCGTCTCCGAAACCGTCATAACCGCGAGCTTCAAGAACGCGGATCATCTCATCGCGATATCGAGACTTCTCCTTCGTCCAATCGATATCAGCATCGAGGTTAGGCGTTGGAAAGAGTACGTAATAGGACTCTTTTCCTGCCGGAGCTAAAGATTTATCGTCATGTGACGGAACTGTCACAAGTACAGATGGATCTGTCATGAGGACCTTCTTGTTAATGAGCTCATCGAAGACGCCATCCCATGATTCACCGAAGTGAATATTGTGGTGAGCAATATGGTCGTAGTGCTTTGAAGATCCGACAAGCAAAGT
>JAURJS010000016.1 GCA_030832135.1 Candidatus Planktophila sp. | reverse complement strand
TTAACGCTAGATACCTACGAAAGGTTGCTTCTCTCAGAGTTCGGTGGAGCAACATCAATCTCACTACGCCGAATTCGCACCGCGCTCCTTAAGAGTCGCAATGAAGAGCTCGATCCACGGAGCGGCACTCAGATGATTATCGATGCGATCGATAAGGGTGATATCCCAATTGAAGAAAATAGTGAATTACGTAGGGTTCATGAGCTCCTTACTGCAGCTCGTGCATCGCTACGCAAGAAGAACGCATCTATCCACGATCTCCTCTGGGCTATCTGGTCGAAGGCAGTAAATGCTGATAATCAATTGATTGCCGATGCCTGGCAACGCGCCGCCTTGCGCGGAGGTTCACGAGGAGCTGCAGCAGACCGAGATCTCGATGCGATGGTGCAGCTCTTTGATTCAGCTGCTCGCCATATCGATCGCATGCCCGGTGCGCATCCTAAGAACTTCCTCAATGAGATTGCGCAAGAGAATATTGTTGCCGACCTCATCACAATGCAAGGTGTGAGACCAGATGTTGTTGAGCTGCTTACTGTGCACTCGGCCAAGGGCCTTCAATTTAAGCGGGTCTTTGTTGCCGGAATACAAGAAGGTATCTGGCCAAATCTGAAACAGCGAAGCACGCTATTGGGTTCAGAGCGTTTGGTAGAGCGGGAACGCCATGGTGAAGATATCGCTCAAGTTGCACTCGATTTAATTACTGCGCAATCTCTGGCTGAAGATGAGAAGCGGTTATTTCATGTGGCAACAACGCGCGCATCTGATCAGCTTCACATCACCGCTGTCACCCGTGATGAGGATTCACCCTCCTCATTCTTCTTAGAGTGCGCTGAATCAGAGAACTTTGTAAATCTTCAATTTAGCGATGCTCGCCCCCTCACTGCTAACGCTCTCGTGGCCTCCCTGCGTCGATCTCTCACCGGCAATGAGGCCGAAACAGCAGCATCACTGCTCGCCACTTTGGCAGCCTCTGATATCGCTGTTGCAGATCCCGATAATTGGCTCGGTGCTCATCCTCTCTCTAGTGAGGCCGCTCTCTATACCGAAGATGAAGATGTCTATATCTCACCTAGCGCCGCCGAATCCTTTGAGACCTGCGGGTTGAAATGGCTACTCGAACGCAATGGTGGCTCCGATGGAGACTCCACAGCACAGCTTTTAGGCTCAGTTATCCACGAATATGCCCGCATTAAGGTGGAGGAACCTGACACATCTGATCAATCGCTCTATGACTCTCTCGATAAGGCATGGCCGCTGATTACCGATTCCACAGGCTGGATTAGTAAGTTCCAACTCCAACGTGCACAGAAGATGCTCGAGCGCTTTGCGCAATACCACCGCACATCAACTCGTTCCGTTGAGGGAGTCGAACTCGATTTCACATTTAAGTTAGGCAGAGCAACTGTCCGCGGATCTGTCGATCGCCTAGAGGTCGATAGCGATGGCAAGTTCTATGTCGTTGACTTTAAAACTGGCAAAGCGATTGGAAAGAAAGAGGCAGCAGAGAACTTGCAGCTCGCCTGTTATCAATTGGCTGTCGTTCTAAATGGATTTGAGAAGAAGTTCGATAGCCCTGCAGTCTCTGGCTCGCACCTTGTCTTCTTAGGCCACGATACGAAAGATGTTGCAACCCGAGAACGACCTCCTATTGATGTCACTGAAGTGGCAACACACCTTGAGACAATTGCGGATCAAATGGCATCACCGGTATTTATCGCAAAGAAGAATGATTTCTGCAGCTTCTGTCCGGTGAAGAGCTCCTGCCCTGTCCATCTCCAAGGAAGATCGGTGATCGGATGAGTGCGATGATTGAGAAGTACACACCAGCTCAGGTCGCTGGCTTTATTCGTCTTATCGATGAATCTTTCCCGCTACCAAGTAAAGAGCAATCGGCGATTATTTCAATCACGAGCAATCCACTTGAGCCGGCGGTTGTCATTGCCGGTGCTGGATCTGGAAAGACAGAGACGATGGCATCGCGAGTGGTCTATCTCGTTGCCAATGGATTTGTTCGCCCTGATCAGATCTTGGGCCTTACCTTCACCCGCAAAGCTGCGGGAGAACTCAACTTAAGAATCCGTAAGCGCTTGGCTCAGCTCGCTAAAGGGATAGAGAAGAGCGGTATAGAACGCCCCTTTGCCAGCCTCGATACCTCCGTTACTACCTATCACTCTTACGCTGGGCGCATTCTCTCGGAGCACTCCATCCGCTTAGGAATTGATGCAGATTCTCAGCCACTGGGTGAGGCAGCGCTCTGGATGCAGGCAAACCGCATCGTCCGCAATTGGGATGAAGAGGGATATAGCAACGAGTCATCGATTAAGACTGTTGTTGAAGATCTGATGGGGCTGACTTCACAGGCTCTGGAGCATCAAGTTTCAGGTGATGCAATTATTGAAGAAGATCAGAAGTTACTTGCTGAGCTCTCTCGTATGGGTGGCGGAAGCAATGAAGGCGTAAGAAAGGCAGCTCTTACCTCACAGCAGCGCATTGGACTTGTTGCGATGATGGAGCTCTTTATCAATCAACGACGCACCAGTGGTCAACTTTCTTTCGATGATCAGATTGCACTCGCTGCACGCATCGCGCAATCCTTCCCTGATGTGAGTGCGATTGAACGTGCTAAATATCCAGTCGTATTGCTCGATGAATATCAAGATACATCACACTCACAGGTGCGACTTCTCTCAACGCTCTTTGGTGGTGGACACCCAGTGACTGCTGTTGGTGATCCTTGTCAATCCATCTACACCTGGCGCGGAGCAGCATCAGGAACTATCGGTGCCTTTAACAACTACTTCCCTAAGAGCGATGGTGCAACGGGGGAGAATCAATACAACCTCTCCACCACCTATCG
>JAURJS010000078.1 GCA_030832135.1 Candidatus Planktophila sp. | reverse complement strand
TGCCTGACCCTCTTCAAGGCTCTTGTAACCATTACCCTGGATTGCTGAGTAGTGAACGAAAACGTCCTGTCCTCCGCCATCAACTGCAATGAATCCGAATCCCTTTTCAGAGTTGAACCACTTAACTGTACCTGTTGCCATTTATTTCTTATCCTTCGATATGTGGGGCGAAGCGAGTTATCTCTTTCGCCAGTCTTCATCTTGCCTACAGCCATACCGAGTAAAGATTTAAGCCTTAACAAACGGGTACTGATTTAAGCGTCCGACTAGGGATAAGGGTACTAGAGCATCCATCTATTGCCTATTCCACATTTGAAAAATATTCACTTCCTCATGCAGGTCAGATGAGCGTGAGTGGAGCGCTAGGAGCGGGATACCTACCAGTATTAGACTGCATTACATGAGCACAAATGACTTTAACCCAGAAAATAGCCCCATTATCCAGATCGAACGCCGCAAGGCGGTCGCCTTTATTGTGGCGGCAGCAATTCTGGCGCTCTCACTCGGCTTTGGTTTAACCAAGGTGGGATCTGGTTTTGCCTCCCGCACAACAAATGGAATTACAGTCACGGGTTCTGCAAAGACCTCAGCCACAGCAGATAACGCAGTATGGACACTCAATGTTTCATTGACCCGTCCTACCGTTGAAGCTGCAGTGACAAAGGTTGGCACAGATGTCATCTCCGTTTCAAAATATTTAACCGATGGCGGAATTCCTGCCGGAGATATCACTCTAGGTTCTGTCTCAACATATGCCAATGAAGAGTGGCAGAACGGCAATAGCACCGGGCGAATCCTGAACTACCGCGCTAATCGTGATGTTGTTGTTCGTTCAAAAGATGTTGAACTTATTGCAAAGTTAGCGCAAGGAATCGGATCTCTATTGCAGACCGGAGTGAGCGTTAATAACTATGGTCCTCAGTACTACATCTCAACACTTCCATCTCTTCGTCCAAAACTTCTTGAAGAGGCGATGAAGGATGCAAAGATTCGTGCAGAGGCCATTACAAAGGCTGTCGGTGGAAGCGTTGGATCAGTTCAATCTGTCCGCGCTGGAGTTTTCCAGGTTACGACACCAGATTCCACAATGACATCTGATGGCGGCGCATATGACACCTCAAGCATTGAGAAGACTGTCACCTCAACAGTCTCAGTTACCTTCGCCGTTAAGTAACGCTCTATGCAGTTTGCGATAGCAGTCGATATCGGTGGCACAAAGGCAACTGTTGCAACGATTGATACTGCCTTTAACGTCATTGAGCGGCGAGAGATATCAACTGGAGCTGCGTTAGATTTAGAGAATGCACTCGAGGTTGCAACAAATCAGGTGTTGCAGGCAACTACCGGTGATCTCCTCGGTGTTGGAATTGGATCCGCTGGGCCTCTGGATTTGGCGGCGGGAACAATCAGCCCTGTAAATATCCCAAGTTGGCGCCCCTTTGCAGTTGTTGATTTCTTTCGCGCGATGACAAAGAGTGAGAACGTTGTCTTACATGGCGATGGCATGGCAGTTGCCGATGCAGAACATCAATTAGGAGCAGGGCGCGGCAGTCGTAATATGCTGGGCATGGTCGTTTCAACTGGTGTGGGTGGTGGATTAATCCTTAATGGAAATCTCATCGCTGGAGAATCAGGAAATGTCAGCTTCTTTGGCCACCATTCGATCAACCACACCGGAATCAAGTGCACATGTGGTCGAGTTGGTTGCGTGGAAGCTTATGCAAGTGGGCCAAGTATGGTCAGGCGCGCCTGCGAACTTGGATGGAGTGGTGATGACTTCATCTCACTCGCAGAGTCTGCTCGTAAGGCAGATGAGCGCGCCCTTCAGGCAATTGATGAAGGGGCTCACGCCTTAGCTGTTGCAATCATCAATGTCGCCGCCATTAACGACCTTGAACTCGTTGTGATCGGTGGTGGCGTCTCGCATGCTGGTGAGGTTTATTGGGAGCCGCTGATGCGACATATTGCAGGTGAGTCGAAGGAGATTTCATTCCTCCACGGACTCAAGATTAAGAAGGCTGAGCTCCTGCGAGACTCTGGATTACTTGGAGCTGCGCTCGGAGTCTTGAGAGCGCAATAAATCTAGAGCGGAATATTGCCGTGATTTCCGCGGCGATGTGGCGCAGATGCAAGGGCCTGCACAAGTGCGGTTCTGGTGCGAGTGGGTTCAATGACCTCATCGACTGCGCCGATCTCAACTGCGGTATTGATTCCACCTGAGACCTTGTCATGTTCTGCAGCTAGCTCGAGCTCCATTGCAGAACGTTGCTCCTCGGGAAGATCTGCGAGAAGGCGGCGATGTAATACTCGCACTGCAGCAACTGCCCCCATCACTGAAACCTCGGAAGTCGGCCAGGCAAAGGTGCGAGTTGCGCCGAGTGACTTTGAATTCATCGCAACATAGGCGCCGCCATAAGCGCGGCGAGTAATCAGGGTAACTCTGGGAACGACAGATTCTGCAAATGCGTGGAGTAATTTCGCACCACGGCGAACCGCACCTTCCCACTCTTGGCCAGGGCCAGGTAAGAAGCCGGTGACATCTGCAATCACAATCATAGGAATACCAAATGCATCGCATGTGCGGACAAAGCGGGCAGCCTTCTCTGCAGCAGCTGCATCGAGCACGCCACCAATATGCGCTGGATTATTTGCAATGACACCAACTGTGCGACCACCGAGGCGACCGATAACGGTAGACATATTCTCGGCCCAGACTGGCAAGAGCTCAAGCTTCTCTCCATCTGCATCGAGAATTGCATCAATCAATGGATGGACTTCATAAGAACGCTTATCAACAGATGGTACGAAGACGCTGAGATCGAGATCTGCAATATCGGTTGTGAAATGGCCTTGATCTGCAAAGAGCGAGACGAGATCGCGAATCTCATTGAATGCAATATCTTCGGTGGGAGCAATCACATGGGCAACGCCGCTATTTTTACTATGCGCTTCAGGTCCACCAAGGGCGGCAATATCGATATCTTCACCCGTTACTGATTTAACTACATCGGGACCTGTAACAAAGATGCGGCCTTCTGGAGCGAGCACGACGACATCAGTTAACGCCGGACCATATGCACCGCCACCTGCTGTGGGGCCTAGGACGAGCGAGAGCTGCGGGATGCGTCCACTGGCAAGAACCATCGCTTGAAAGACTTCACCAAATGCATTGAGTGAGAGAACGCCATCGCTCAGGCGCGCTCCACCTGAGTGCCAGATTCCGATGATAGGCAGTTGAAGCGCCATCGCTTCACGATATGCAGCGAGGATTACATTGGAGCCTTCAATACCGAGAGCACCCGATTTAGATGTTGCATCAGAGGCGAAGAGAACAACTTTATTTCCATTGATTGTGCCGGTGGCTGCGATCATTCCGCAATCTGTGCGGGGGAGGAGATATTGGAAAGTATCGCTATCAATCAGACGTTTGATGCGAAGCTCGGGATCCTTGGGATCTGCCATGGTTTTATTGTACTTAGATTGAGTTAAAGACAAGTACGACGTTATGGCCGCCGAAGCCAAATGAGTCGTTGAGCGCTGCGATATCCCCACTAGGCAGAGTGCGAGGCTTATCTCGCACCACATCAACGGTGACAGCAGGGTCGAGATTTTCAATATTGATTGTTGGCGGAGCGAGGCGATCTGCCAAGGCCTTTACGAGGAAGACAGATTCAATCGCACCAGCGCCACCAAGGAGGTGGCCTGTCATTGATTTTGTTGCAGAGACTGCAACATGATCTGCATCTGCGCCAAGTGCCTTACGAAGAGCATTTGCCTCTGCAACATCTCCTGCTGGCGTGGAAGTCGCATGGGCGTTGAGGTGAACAATATCTTTCGCTGTCATGCCAGCGTTTTTTAGTGCGAATTTGATTGCACGCTGCACGCCAGAGCCTTCAGGATCAGGAGCTGCAATGTGATAGCCATCTGATGTGAGGCCTTGACCGCTAATCTCACAGTAAATCTTTGCACCGCGTGCCTTTGCATGTTCATACTCTTCAAGAACGAGAATTCCGCCACCTTCACCGAGGACAAATCCATCGCGGTCGCGATCATATGGACGCGATGCGCGAGCAGGATCATCATTGCGAGTGGAGAGAGCCTTCATCGCAGCAAAGGCCGCCATAGGTAGTTGATGACAAGCAGCCTCTACGCCGCCGCTGACGACGATATCTGCGCGGTTATTCTTAATCATTTCAAAGGCATATCCGATTGCTTCAGCGCCTGAGGCACACGCTGAGACCGGTGTGTGGACGCCAGCTTTAGCTTGTAGTTCAAGGCCAACGTTGGCCGCAGGGCCATTAGGCATCAGCATAGGAACGGTATGAGGGCTGACGCTGCGCGCACCCTTCTCATTAAGAATATTAAATTGATCCATCAGCGTGATGACTCCGCCGATACCTGATGCGATCACGACGCCGAGGCGCTCTTTATCGAGCTCATCGGGAGATCCAGCATCTTCCCACGCCTCACGTGAGGCAATGAGAGCAAATTGCTCTGAACGATCCAAGCGGCGCATCTCAACGCGCTCCATCTGATCTGCTGGTTCTGTCGCAACGCGCGCAGCGAAGTGCACTGGAAGCAATTCACGCCAATCATCGGTAAGGAGGCGAACTCCGCTCTGGCCGGCAAGTACTGCCTTCCAGGTTGAATCGACATCTCCACCGAGAGGCGTGGTTGCACCTAATCCAGTGACCACTACGCGACGTTGTGACATACCAGTAAATTCTTTTAGTTAGAAGCGCTAACGATGAAGTTAACAGCGTCGCCAACGGTGACAAGGTCAGTTACCTTCTCATCAGGAATCTTCACGCCGAAACGCTCTTCACAAGCAACGACCACTTCAACCATGCTGAGTGAGTCAACTTCGAGATCTTCTGTGAAGTTCTTATCGAGCTCGATTGATGCAGCTGGAATACCCGCTACCTCTTCAACGATCTCCTTGAGTCCTGCGAGTACATCTGCTTGTGCAAGCGCCATTTTCATATTCCTTTTCTTAGTTCTCTACTTATTTCTATACTTCAATTGAACAGGTCTTCATTCTCTCGGAAAAATACCGCTACTTCCTAGTACCCGCGTGCATTTACCGGAGAAATTTATGGTTTTGGTGGAAGTTTGACTACCTGTCCCGCATAAACGAGACCTGCGCCATATCCAATGATGAGTGCGAGCTTGCCATGCATCTCTGGGTGTTTCTCAAGTAGGGCATCCATAGCCAAGGGAATTGATGCCGCAGATGTATTTCCATTAGATCGTATGTCATCTGCGATCAATACAGATTCAGGCATCTTCATATCTTTCGCCATCGTCTCGATGATGCGCAGGTTTGCTTGGTGGGGAATGAAGACATCGAGATCGTTGACGGTAATCCCTGCAGCATCGAGTGCGCGCTGTGCCGCCTTACTGACAGAGAAGACTGCCCAGCGAAAAACCTTCTGACCCTCTTGAGAGATATTTGGCCAGACCACTCCCTCTAAAGTCTTCTGCTCATCATAATTGCGAGCATCGGTCCAGGCCGGATTCATCAAGATGGCATCGCGATTGTCGGCATCTGATCCCCACTCAACAGGGCCAATACCGGCCTCTTCAGATTCACCGATAACTACAGCACCGGCGCCATCGGCGAAGATAAAGGCAGTTGCACGATCAAATGGGTTGGTGAAGTCGGTGAGCTTTTCAGCTCCGATTACAAGTACCTTCTTTGAGGTGCCGGCCTTAACAAAGTCATGGGCCATCGACACTGCATAACAGAAGCCAGCGCAGGCCGCGTTGATATCAAAGGCTGCAGCCTTTGGATTACCCAATCGCTGCAAGAGCGCTGTAGCTGCTGATGGAGCTTGGAATGGAAAGGTAATGGTTGCAACAATGACGGTATCGATATCGTCGATAGAAAGCTTCGCCTTCTTGAGCGCATCTTCAGCTGCCCAGCACGCCATATCGAGAAGTGATTCATCCTCATCTGCAAAGCGACGCGTTGCAATACCGGTGCGCTGCTGAATCCATTCATCGTTAGATTCAATCTTGTCGACGATCTCTGAGTTTGGCACCAAACGCTTTGGGCGATATGCACCGACGGCGAGAATCTGACTCTCGCTACCTTTACGTGTTTTGATCGCCATTTAATTTCCCCTCGCCTGACTACTTGAGTGAGTTGATGCAAAAGTTGTCGCTGATTCAATTTCAGCAGGAGATTTCAACGCACACTGTTCAATGGATGGCATAGCGCGCTTAATCAGCCCCACCAAAGTTCCTGCAGGCGCCACTTCAATGACTCCTGTTACACCTCGCTCGCCAAGAGTCTGCATGCAGAGATCCCATCGCACTGGATTGGCGATCTGGTTGACGATGCGATCGAGGATTTCACGACCTGAAGTGAGCACTGCTCCATCTTTATTGGAGAGAACTCCTACCGAAGAATCCTTAACTTCAATGGTGGCAGCTAGTGCGCACATCGGCTCTACCGCAGGTTCCATATATGAGGTGTGAAAAGCACCCGCCACAGCGAGTGCGCGAACTCGAGCACCCTCAGGTGCTAATCCAGCAAGAGCTTCGAGATTTCCTGCGGCAACGATCTGACCGCCACCATTGTCATTTGCTGCAACAAGACCTGCCTCGGTAATAGCCGCAAGGACAACTTCACGATCTCCACCAAGAACGGCCGACATACCTGCCGGTGTGATTGCAGCAGCCTTTGCCATCTCAACCCCGCGAAGGCGGACGAGTTTCATCGCATCGAGGGGTGTGAGAACACCAGCGATTGCGGCAGCGGTAATTTCACCGACTGAGTGGCCGGCGACGAAAGAGTATCTTCCTGCAATGTCGATGCTTCGTGCGCTGAGCAATCCAGCTGCGACAATCAACGGCTGAGCGTTGGCGGTATCTTTAATTTGATCGGCATCTGCGCTCACACCGAGGTGAATGAGATCAAGGCCAATTGCATCTGACCATTGAATAAGGAGCTCTCGGCTTTCGCTATCTTCAATCCAAGGAGCGAGCATGCTGGGAGTTTGAGCTCCTTGACCGGGAGCGATAATTGCTAACACATCTGAAATATATTGCGTCGACTCGGATACCGCCTAGTACCTGCGTACGTTGCGAGTAATTAATGTCGTGTTACGAGCCACACCTGAGCGCAGTGAGGCGCCACAGAAACTTTGACCTCAGGTAATTGAATTTGTGGTTCATGCAGCATCACAGGCGAAGCCGCGTCAAAGATTCTTCGGTAGCTCGATCCCCACTTGGCATCAGGAAGGGTGAAGAGGGTTTCCTCAGTTGATGAGTTGAGAAGAAGCAGTAAGCCGCGATCTGGACCTGCATCAATAAATACAGTGAGACTGCGCTTATCGCCATCACCCCAATGCTCATCGGTCATCTCGCGGCCACCAAGGCTAAACCAGGCGATATCTTTTCGTTGAGTTCCTAGATCTGTTCGACCAGTAAAGAACTCTGCTGCGATATCGGCAAGATAAGTCTTGCGAATACGAGAGAGCTCAGCAACGGCTTCTTTCATATCTAACTCTTCTTCATTGAGATCCCATTTATTTGCCCAGCCGCCCATAAAAGTCTCAGGGGAGTCTGCAATACCAATATGCATCTCTCGCGGCATCGAGTAAGAGTTATTTGATCCATTTTGAGTACGTGAAATCTCATCACCCATCGTGATCATGGGAACTCCAGCAGAGAGCATCAAGGTTGCCATCATCGATTTTTTAAGTGAGTGGCGGTAGCTATTAATTGTTGGGTTATCCGTTGGCCCTTCAATACCGAGGTTCCAGGTGCGATTTTCGTTGGAACCATCTCGGTTCTCTTCCATATTTGGTTCATTGTGTTTCTCTGAATACATCACCAAATCGGCCAAACTAAAACCATCATGGGCTGTGATGAAGTTGATAGAAGAGGTGGGACCTCGATAGTAGAAGACATCAGATGAACCGCTGATTCCAGAGGCGAGATCTGAGACGCCTTCACCAAAGCCTCGCGCTAGATCTCCGAGCCAGAATTGACGGACCGAGTCACGGTAACGGTCATTCCACTCTCTCCAAGGATGCGGGAAATCTCCCAAGGAGTAACGAGTGACATCCCATGGCTCGGCAATCATCTTAAAGTTACGTAGGACAGAGTCAGATTCAATCGCCGACATAAGGGATGAGTTAAAGGCAGATTTACTTGTGTAGAGCGCAGTAGCAAGGTCGAAGCGGAAGCCATCAACACCGATTACCTCAACCCACCAGCGAAGAGAATCAATAATGTGGCGCACAGCGTGAGGGTTGCTCGCAGCAAGAGTATTTCCGCAACCTGTGACATCTAGATAATTGCCATTGTTATCCTGGCGGTACCACGCCTTGTTATCGATTCCCTTAAAGGAGAGCGTTGGTCCGCCAACCCCACCTTCTGCTGTGTGGTTATAGACGACATCGAGATAGATCTCGATTCCCGCCTCATGAAGTTTATCGACCGCTTCTTGTAGTTCAGAGATCGGATCTTCAGTTGCTGCATACTCTGCATGGGGTGCTGAGAATGCAATCGCGTTATAGCCCCAATGATTTTTGCGACCGCGCGCCCAGATTGCTGGCTCAGTTGCATAAGAGTGAATCGGAAGAAGTTCGATTGCAGTGACACCAAGATGTTTCAGGTGTGCAATCGTGCTTTCGTGGCCGAGCGCTTTATATGTTCCGCGCTCTGATTGCGGGATGGCACTGTTCTTCGCCGTAAGACCTTGAACATGTGCCTCATAGATAACAGTTGAGGTCCATGATGTAAGTGGGCGATGAATCTCGCGCACGCCATGTTCGGTGACAACGGAGTAGGGAACAAAACCCGCGCTATCGCGATTGTCACGGATAGCGAGATCGCCGTTGCCGATGGAATCTTCGGCAAGGTGGGCATAGATCTCAGGCTCGTACTGCACTACTCCATCGAGTCGATGGGTATATGGGTCGATCAATAACTTTGCTGCGTTAAATCGCCTTCCATATTCCGGTTGCCATGGCCCATAGATGCGATAGCCATAGCGTTGACCTGCCCGGACTCCGGCGAGATAGCCATGCCAGATGGGACCGTTGCGATGCTTTAATGCGAAGCGAGTTTCAATTAATCGACCATTGACCTCATTGAAGAGGCAGAGCTCCACTGCATCTGCGGCATTGCTCCAGATGGCGAAGTTGCAGCCACCATCTGTGAGAGTGGCACCAAGTGTTCGGGGGTCGGCTGGGTGCATAGGGGTAGTCTGCCTTGCCTCTCGACGGTAAGTGGGCCATTTTCTGGAAAAGATTGTAATTTCTCAGAAAGAATATGAAATACCTCCACCGCCATCAAGAGCACCATGGCGGGAAGCAGATCAAAACTGCGCTTAAAGAACCATGGGACGCCATTACGCACCATCCAGAGAATTGAATCCTTCCGGCTCCTATTATTTCCGGAGGAGAAGTCAACGATGCCAATCTCAAAGCCGCGATTTCGAAGGAGATGGGCGAATGAATCAGCGATAAATTGATGGCCATTGCGACTTGGATGCATCCGATCCACATGCCATTTCTCGCGGGTATATATCCCTGGCAGTATACGAGTTTCGAGAATTACCGATCCGAATCGCTTCGCCATCTCATGAGTTATTCGATTGACTTCATTGACGCGGCGTTGGCAGATGCGTTGGAGGAGTCTTGGCATCGGCACAATAGAAGTCGGGTCATGCAGTTCGAGTAGCATCGAGATCGCACCCATCTCTTCAATGGATTCAAGTGTAGCGTTGAGATTCTTTTCAAATGCGCGAGGCGAGAAACCATTTCGCAGTAAGTCATTTCCACCTACGATAACTGCAACGAGATCTGGCTTGAGTTCTGAAATATTAGGAAGTTGAAGTTCGAGGACTTCACGAGATTGCGCTCCTGGGCGAGCAAAGTTGAGATAAGTGACTGGCTCGATAAATGCCTGCGCTAAATGGTGTCCCCAACCGAAATAATTTCCCAGATCATCAGAGTCTCCGACTCCTGATGCAGCGCTATCTCCCAAAACGACAAAGAGAACTGGCTTAGCCATAGTTATGCAACCTCTCTCAATCTCACATTCTTGAGCTCTTGCAAACGACGTGCTGTCTGTGACCAAGGAAATTGCAGCGCCTGCTGGTGACATCTCTGGCCAACAGTTGGATCTTTCTCTAATTGGCGCAGGAGAACTTCAATCGCATCCGCAAATGCTTCACCGTTATTTGCCGAGGTAATGCCGACAAAAGAGCCATCGCTGCAGCGTAGGAATTCACCCACGGCACTTGATTCCGATGCAACAACTGGAGTACCGCTTGCTAGAGATTCGAGAGCTGCCAAACAGAATGTCTCTAAAGGTCCAGGTGCGATGGAGATGTCAGCGCTGGCAAGTATCTCTGCGAGAAGATTCTTATTGGCAACATAGCCCCAGAAGGAGACCGGAATATCACGAGAAGATTTATAGAGCTTGTTGTAGAGCGGCCCTGTTCCTACATATACCAATCGCGCATTGACCCCGCGGTTAAGGAGGGCGCGGAGGGCTTCAATAGAACGCTCAGGCTTCTTCTCTGGCGATAGACGACCGCAATGAACGAGGAGAACTTCTCCACCTTTGATGAGCTTGGCCCTAAGTTCTTCATTGAAGTTATCTGGAGAGAAGGTTGAAAGGTCTACTCCTAGTGGAATCTGAACTAAATTCTTAGTTTCGATCTCTCGAAATTCTGAGGCAGCAAAATGGGTTGTTGTCACAACATGGTCGAATCGTGAAGCTAAGCGAGTGTTATGCCACTGCGCAAAGCGATTCAATGGAATGCCGAGGTAGTTCTTAATCAATCCACTCAACGTCTCGTGACTGAAAACGATTGCTGGAATTCCATGACGGCGCGCCCACACGCCGATGCCGGAGAGAGTGAAGCGATCCGAGACCTCCACTTTATCTGGAGCAAGTGCGCCGAGTAGTGACTTCAAGCGATAGGTGGAGCGAATCACTCGATAGCCGCCAGTGAAGGGAATCACCCATGATGGCATCGTGATGCATGAGCCGTACTCAGTCTTCTGACGCCCAAATTTCTTACCAGGAACTACATAGATAAATTCGTGACCTAGCTTGAGGTATTCAGAGCCCAAATTATTGAGCGTGGTTTTAATGCCACCGGATTTAGGACCATAGAAATTTGCGATATGCACAATCTTCATGCGACGAGCTCCTTGCGACTTTGGATTTTTATCATGGTTCTGCGGTAGTGACGCATCAGTTGAGCGTTGATGTAATCCCAAGAGCGATGGGAGACCGAATCTCGAGCTGCCCGGCGCATCCCTTCCAATTGTGGATGAGAGATGAGGTAATCCGCTGCTGCAAGTAATTCACTTGGTTCAGAGGTGTTTATGAGAAGACCCGTCTTGCCATGTTCAATAAGGTCTACTGGACCACCTGTATTGGGACCGATCACTGGAACACCGGATGCAAGGGCCTCCTGAATTCCTTGACAGAAGGTCTCATGCTTTCCGGTGTGGACGAATAAATCAAAAGAGGCGACATATCGAGCAAGCTCTTCACCTGATTGATAACCGACGAAGATTGCATGGGGGAGGACCTTCTTAAACTTCTCAGCAGCAGGTCCGTCTCCGACGATAACTAATTGAATATCATCTTGCACATCAAGAATCTCTAAATCATCAATTCGCTTCTCATTGGCTAAACGGCCAACGTAACCGATGATTGTCTTCTTTGAATCTCCTATGAGATTAGAGCGAAGCAGCTCATCGCGCTTAGTTGGATGGAAGCGAACGAGATCAACTCCGCGTTTCCATAGCTTTACATTTCCAACTCCACTTTCAGCAAGATCGCGACAGGCCCATTCAGATGGGGCGAGAGTGAGATCTGATGAAGAGTGAATTCGCGCAACCCATTTCTTGAGCGTGGAATGCGCAATAGTTAATTTGTAATGGCGTGCAAAGCCAGCAATATCTGTCTGATAGACAGAGACGGTAGGAATATTCATTCGTCGCGCAATCTTGGTGACGTAGTGGCCGAGAAAAATCGGTGAGGCTAGATGGATCACATCTGGATCGAAGCCTTCGAGGAGCGGCTCGAGCGATTTTTGGGGAACCCCCATTGGGATCAACTTCTTCATCGAGATACTTGGAACATGTTTGATCTTGTAGCCAACATATTCCTTAGGTGCGCCAAGACTCTCAGGGGCGATAACAAGGACTTCATGGCCTTCGCCTCGGCAATATTCGAGCAGGCGTAAGACAGAGTTTGTGACACCGTTGACCTGGGGAAGGAAGGCCTCGGTGACAACGGCGATGCGGAGCCGTTGACCTAGGGATTCCATAGGGAAAGGTTGTGGCCAGCAGGTCGCACTGATGCGACCTTGATATGACGTGTTAACAAATATTAAGTGAAGGTTTAGGGTTTCAATCTGAGCGTCTTCTGCTCTTCCCAAACGGGCTACCCACCAGTAACATCTCGCCCATGAAGATTGCAGTCTGCGTAAAGCAAGTCCCTGATTCCTGGGCTGAGAAGAAGATGGTCAATGGTCGCCTCGATCGTGAGAGCGTTGATGCAGTTCTCAATGACCTCGATGAATATGCCGTTGAAGAGGCGCTTAAAATCGCTGAAGCACATGGTGGCAATGAGGGCGATGGCGCGGCACACTCCATCACAGTCATCTCAATGGGTCCAGAGCGCGCAACAGAGGCGGTGCGCAAGGCGCTCTCCATGGGTGCCAACGATGCAATTCTTATTACCGATCCGGCGCTTTCAGGTAGCGATGCTTTAATGACATCAAAGGTTCTTTCACAGGTAATTAGCGCTGGCGGATACGACCTCGTCATTTGCGGTACTGAAAGCACAGATGCTCGCATGAGCGTTGTGCCAGCGATGATCAGCGCTCGCTTAGATTGGGCGCAATTAACTTTCGCCTCTGAGGTATCTGTCGAACCTGCATCATCAAAGGTTTCTATCACCCGAACAACTGAAGCTGGAGTGGATCAAATTTCCGCGCAACTTCCGGTAGTCATTAGCGTCGTTGAGAAAATTAATGAGCCACGTTACCCATCATTTAAGGGCATTATGGCGGCGAAGAAGAAGACGATTGAATCAAAGGATCTTGCAGCTATTGGATTATCTGCGCAAGCAGGTTGGTCTGAGGTAAAGGATGCAACACCACGTCCACCACGTGCAGCTGGCGCAAAGGTCACAGATGACAATGGCAGCGGCGCAGAAGCACTTGTTAATTTCCTAGCAGAGAAGAAGTTGATATGAGCACAGTATTGATTTTCGCCGATTTCTCAGGAGATAAGGCATCAAAGACCACTGCAGAGCTTGCGACAGCAGGTGCTCGAATTGGTGAGGTAACAGCAGTAGTTCTCGCCGCCCCTGGCGCTGGTGCAGCGCTTGCAGCAACAGTGAACCAAGGACCAATTACCAAGGTTGTTGTCATTGAATCAGCAGACTTTGCAGTGCATGGTGTAGCTGCAGCAGCTGATGCACTTGCACAGATTGCAAAGGCACAATCTCCTGCAGCAATTCTGATTGCATCACATGCATTTGGTAAAGAAGTTGCCGCACGGGTGGCTGTTACCCTCGAATCTGGAATCATCACAGATGCCGTCGATGTTGATGCAACAGCTACTGCAACACAACTAGTCTTCGGAGGCTCCACAACCGTTCTCTCCGTTGTCAGCCATGGCACTCCAGTAATCACAGTTCGACCAAACTCTGTCACAGCTGACTTCACAGCATCATCGCCTGCAGTTTCAAATGAGAGTCTTTCAATTGGAGATGCGGCAAAGAAGGCAACGATCTCTTCATCACAGCCTCCAGTTAAGGGTGGCCGTCCAGAACTCACAGAGGCAAATATCGTCGTCTCAGGTGGTCGTGGCACAGATGGAAACTTCGCTGCAGTTGAAGCCTTTGCTGACTCCATGGGAGCAGCAGTCGGCGCATCACGCGCTGCAACTGATGCCGGTTGGTATCCACATTCACATCAGGTTGGCCAAACTGGAAAGAGCGTCAGTCCAGCTCTCTATGTTGCCTGCGGAATCTCAGGTGCGATTCAACATCGCGCCGGTATGCAGACCTCGAAGACCATCGTCGTCATCAATAAAGATCCAGAGGCGCCGCTCTTTGAAATCGCAGATTTCGGCGTAGTCGGTGACCTCTTTGCCGTCCTTCCTGCGGCAACTGAAGGCGTAAAGGCGAAGAAGGCTTAACCCAGCCCTTCAATCTAGACTGCTCCCCGTGAGCATCTACCTCGATCATGCGGCAACTACGCCGATGAACCCTGCCGCAATTGAGGCGATGTCTAGCGCTCTTGCCATTATTGGCAATCCTTCATCGCTGCATGCAGATGGGCGAGCGGTGCGAAAGTATGTTGAGGATGCGCGTGATCTCCTTGCAAAAAGTATCGGCTGCGCCCCTAGTGAAATCATCTTTACCGGATCAGGCACTGAGGCAAATAACATCGCTATCAAGGGAATCTTCTGGAAGCGCAATCTAGATGTCAAGCGCCCCATCATTATTACCAGCGCCATTGAGCACCAAGCTGTGCTCGAACCTGCACTCTGGTTAGCAGAGCATGAGGGAGCAGAACACATCTCAATTCCTACAACCGAAGATGGTGTGATCAGCCTTGATGCACTGCAGATATTGATTGCAGAACATGGCGATTCAATCGCGCTTATCTCAGTGATGCATTCCAATAATGAGACTGGTGTCATTCAACCTATTGCAGATGTCGTTGAGATTGCGGGAGATATACCGGTTCACTCTGATGCAATTCAATCCTGGTCCAAGGTTCCCTTTTCATTTAAGGAGCTAGGTCTCTTCGCCGCATCTCTGAGCGGACATAAGGTTGGTGGACCGATTGGAATTGGAATCCTTGTTCTGCAACGCGGAATCGATATTCCAGCTTTGATCCATGGCGGAGGACAAGAGCGTGAGATTAGAAGCGGAACCGTGAACGCACCTTCTATCGTTGCACTCGCCTCTGCAATTTCGAAGTCGAGATACTCATCGCATGATGTTGCAGCGCTTCGTCATTCATTTGAGCGCGGCATCGGCCAGGTGATTCCTGATGCAGTGATTAATGGATCTGCAGGAGAGCGCCTACCGGGTATCTCTAGCGTGACGATCCCAGGTGCTCTCAATGAAACCCTCCTCTTACTTCTCGATGGCGAGCAGATCTCTTGCTCCACCGGTGCTGCCTGCACAGCAGGCGTTCATCGCCCGAGCCATGTCTTAGAGGCGATGGGAATAAGCGATGATTCAGTCATGTCCACGCTCCGATTCTCATTTGGCGCAACATCGACTCAGAGCGATGTCGATGCGGTAATTGCAGCTCTGCCAAACGTGGTTAAACGAGCAAGGAGCGCACGATGAAACTTATCGCCGCTATGTCAGGCGGAGTTGATTCAGCCGTTGCCGCAGCTCGCGCTGTGGAGGAAGGCCATGAAGTAATTGGCGTTCACTTGGCGCTCTCATCAAACCCGCAGAAGTACCG
>JAURJS010000015.1 GCA_030832135.1 Candidatus Planktophila sp. | reverse complement strand
GTTAAGCGATGAGATATAACCGATTTATTGTCTGTGGTGACTCCTATAGCGAGGGCATGACTGACGAAGTTATAGATGGCAATTACCGAGGTTGGGCAGATCGCGTTGCCGATGAGATGGCAAAGCATTCAGATAACTTCAGCTATGCCAACCTTGCAATCCGTGGCAAGCTTGTCAATCAAGTAGTGAGCGACCAGGTACCTGAAGCAGTGAAATTTATTACTGGAAAAGATACGTTGATCTCATTCCATGCTGGCGCCAATGATGCCTTGCGCCCAGGATATGACGCAGCGAAGACAATCGCTCAGTATCAGAGCGCTGTTCGTGAGTTAGCAAAGACCGGCGCAACCATCCTCCTCTTTACTGTTTTGGAAGATACCGGCAATAAGGGACGCGGATCAGAAGTGTGGAAGAAGCGCTTCTCTGAATTTAATAAGGCTATCCGTGAAGTAGCAGATGAAGTTGGGGCCATCATTACCGATGCCAATGATTTAGATTTCTTTAAAGATAATCGATTCTTAGCTTTTGATCGTTTACATCTCAATGCAGAAGGTCATTGGCGTGTGGCTCACGGCGTTCTTGAAGTTCTTAACTATCCCAATGATCCTGCATGGAAGGTTCCACTGCCGCCGGCAAAGCCAACACCATGGATAAAGGAGCGAATTACAGGGGTTTTATGGTTCTTCGTCTTCGCACTTCCTTGGATTATTCGCCGCTTGCAAGGTAAATCATCGGGCGATGGCCGCACAGCAAAATACCCGCAGCCAATTTCTTGGCCACGGGTATAAAGCTCTCTCGGATAACTTAGATAGCTCGAACCGTCCACCCGAAGGTATAGGTGCCGCTACCAACTAAGTACTGCGGCAAGGTATCTGGACCGCATGAGGCAGTTCCTACCCCACGGTGTGCAGCGTCGATATGGACAACAGCTGTTCCAGCAGACTGCACATCAACATTGTGTGTCTTTTCTGCAAGCTCTGTTGCACGATTTGGCGTGACAGAGACCTGACGTGGCTTATCTAGATCAAAGCGAACGCCATGTCCATCATTGCCAGTTAACTCAAACCAGCGCACGCCAACATGTCCACCGTTTTCTTGTGGGCGAACATATGGAACATATTGAGCTGCAACGGTTGAGACCCAGCGATGAATCCGTCCAATCTTGCGATCTGGATATGACTCATGTGGACCGGAACCGAAGTATGTGTAGGTATCGAGCTTCTCATCGATTTCAAGGTTTATGCCAACGCGAGCCAAATCCTCCAACTGCTTTGGAATCACAATTGTTTCCTTGACCGCAAAGCCATCTGCGACTGGTGTGATTACCTGAGTCTGCTTCACGATAAAGCCAGTGCTTGTCTCCCAGACGCTGACAACCTTGCGTTGCTTCGCACTCTCTGTGATGGTGCAATCGGTGCGGGTGAGTTCACGAACTCCATAGCGCTCCCACTTGGTAGCAATATGTCCGATGCGATCATTATCTGTAGGTGCGCGCCAGAGCGAAAGTTCTGGGGCATAGACACCATATGGAATTTGAATCTCGCCTGCATCGTTGAGAGAACCCTCAAAGTAAGAGTTGGTCTTTTCAGCGGCAACAGTATTTGCCTTTGATGGCAAGGAGAACTGGTTCCAACCAATCTCAGCTGAGGTTGGCGCCCAAGCGGTGCTGCTCTTACGAAGGAGGGTGAAGGTGATGAAACGCTCGCCCTTGCCATCGGCCTTTACGAGATGCGCTGATTTGACCGTAAATCGCCCTGTTTTACGAGGCCCTACCGCCGGAAGCTTTACTCGCCCGCCATCAATATTGATGCCATCGCGAGTAATTGACCAGAGGAGATCAAAATCTTCGATTCCAGTGAAGAACTGCTTATTGAAGATCGTAAATTGGCCAGAAGATGCCTTCGTTGAACCAATTACAGCAGGGGCAGCAATTGCTTTAAATTCATGCATTGCAGGTTTTGCTGTGCGATCTGGGAAGACCATTCCGTCACAACAGAAATTTCCATCGTGCTTCTTCTCTCCATAGTCTCCACCGTAAGCAGAGCGAGTTCTTCCATCAGCCATTTTCTGATCAGGACCGTGATCCCAGAACTCCCAGATGAATCCACCTTGTAGACCTGGAAGTGTTTCAATCGCCTTCCAATATTCAGCCAAGGTTCCATTGGAGTTACCCATTGCATGGGAGTACTCACACATAATCAATGGACGATCTTGCTTACCTGACTTGGCATAATCTGTGATTGCAGCGATTGATGGATACATCGGACAGATGACATCGGTGAGCGAATGTCCGTAGCGCCAATCACCACGGATTGCACCTTCATAGTGCAATGGGCGAGATGGATCAGCAGCGCGTGCATAGGCAGCGGCTGCTTCATGGTTTAGACCCTTGCCTGACTCATTTCCAAGTGACCACATCACAACCGCTGGGTGATGGATATCGCGTTCGACCATACGTCCGACGCGCTCAACAAATGCACCGAGATAACGTGGGTCATTACAGATTGAGTCATAGAAAGCGTGTGATTCGATATTTGCTTCACCAACCACATAGAAGCCAAGCTCATCACAGAGATCGAGGAAGGCTGCATCATTCGGATAGTGCGATGTGCGAACAGCATTGAAGTTCCAACGCTTGAGTTCGAGTAAGTCTTGGCGCATATCATCACGTGTGAGTGCGCGACCAGTGAAGCGGTTGAAGTCATGGCGATTGACTCCATAGAAGATAACCGGCTGACCGTTCACAAGGAAGTCACGCCCCTTGATCACAACGCTTCGGAAGCCGATCTTCTGACTAGAGACCTGAACTACATTGCCAGTTGGATCGAGAAGTTCGAGGTGAAGTGTGTATAGAACAGGGTTTTCAGCAGACCAAGGCTTCACCTTAGCGATGGTGGTCTCAAGGACGATGCGCCCTGGAGTAGGTGGCTCAACCTTGCGGAGCGCCTCAAGAAGTGACTGCGGCATTCCGCCGTTCCAGTACTTGCCGATAAAGAAATCACGGCTTGCATTGCGAAGCTCCTCTGGCATCTCTGTCCAGATAGGAGCCTTCACTTCATAGATCGAGCCGCTCATCGAAGCGCTCTTCACCTTTGGAAGTTCTTCGATGCGCGTGCGTAAGGTATATCCAGCAGTTGACTTATCGTTGATTGAACCGATGTAAGCATCAACCTTGAGAGTTCCAGTTGAGAGATCCTTCAATAATCCAGCAGTTGTATAGAGGCGTTCGATAAAAACATCGTTCGTTGCATATAACTTTACTGAACGAGTAATGCCACCGTGCCACCACTGATCTTGATCTTCGATATAAGTTGCATCTGACCATTTAGTCACATCGATACGAAGTGTGTTCTTTCCACCTTTAATAAACTTTGTAATATCAAACTCTGCTGCAAGGCGTGAATCTTTTGTCATTCCGACCACATCACCGTTGACCCAGATCAAGGCGACAGATTCATATCCACCGAGGTGAAGGACGATGCGCTTGTTCTCCCAAGAACCGGGAATCTCAAAGTCGCGCTCATAAATTCCAGTCGGGTTCTCTTCTGGAACATTTGGCGGCGTGTGATCGAATGGCATCTGTACATTTGTGTAGATCGGCTTATCGAAGAAGACATCGCTCTCCGGTTGCATCGTCCAGAGACCTGGTACTGGTATCGATGACCAACGCTTGCGCACAGAATTAGTTGGTTTACGCAGCAGTTGAAAACGCCAGGTGCCGTTGAGGTCTAACTTCTCGTAATGCTCGATATTGAGCATCGGTAGGCGATTGATTGCTGTGGTCTCGGGGCTGGTCCAGTAGTTAGGCAACATGTGAGGAATCCTCCCACGCGACCAGGTGCGAGGATAGGAGAACGCCGTTTTATTCTCAAAAATCCCCTCTTTTTATACGGCGAAATTGCGATTTTTAGAATTCGCTATTCGGTGCCATAATTACGCCGTTCAAAAGCAGTACGCCTCCTTAGCTCAGTGGTAGAGCAGCTCACTTGTAATGAGCAGGTCATCCGTTCAAATCGGAT
>JAURJS010000077.1 GCA_030832135.1 Candidatus Planktophila sp. | reverse complement strand
CTAGGTTCACCTGGCGGAGCATCAAAGGTGGGACAGACAAATACTGACCACGCTGATGTGAGCGCTCTTGGGCCACAAACTTCCTGATTTCCCGTGGGATGCGCTCGCTCCATATGGCGCAACTGCGAAAGAACATCCAGCAGGAATTATCGATCTCTCTGTTGGAACACCTGTTGATCCGACCCCTTACTTCATTCAACAAGTTTTAAAGGACTCAGCCAACTCTCCAAGTTATCCCGTCACAATGGGAACACCAGGTCTTCGCTCTGCCATTACCGAATGGGCGAAAGCACATCTTGGAGCTGCTGGAAATTTCGGCGTTCTCCCTCTTATCGGTTCTAAAGAGTTTGTTGCATGGCTGCCTACTTTTCTCACATCACAAACAGTTCTCTATCCTGAGGTTGCCTACCCAACATATTTAGTGGGGGCGATGCTGGCAAAGTCAGAGGCGACCCCGGTGGGAATAGATGCATCACAATGGCCGAAAGCTGATTTAGCGTGGGTGAATTCACCATCAAACCCGACTGGTCGCGTGCATTCGTCGGCTGAGTATCAGGCAGCAATTGACTGGTCGCGAGGAACTGGGGGAGTAGTCGTCTCCGATGAGTGCTATCTCGAATTTGGAAAAACTGTAACTCCTACATCAATTCTCGCTCATACCGGCGGAGACAATAAAAATATCCTTGCTGTGCACTCTCTTTCCAAGCGTTCCAACCTCGCTGGATACCGCGCAGCATTTGTTGTGGGAGATGCCGATCTCATCGCACAGATTCTTGAGGTCCGTAAACATGCCGGGATGATGGTTCCACTTCCGGTCCAGAAGGCGATGATTGCAGCGCTCTCAGATTCAGATCATGTGGCAGAACAACGCAGACGATATAACTCTCGTAAAGATCTCTTGATTCCAGCTCTCAAGGCAGCTGGGTTTTCTATCGATTTCTCCGATGCTGGTCTCTATCTTTGGGCAACACGCAATGAAGATTGCTGGCAATCAGTGGCATGGCTAGCATCTCTCGGAATTCTTGCAACCCCAGGAATCTTTTATGGAGATGCAACCCATATCCGCATCGCAATGACAGCTACAGATGCGCAGATTAGTGAAGCGGCAGCGCGCATTACCGCTGCAGCTGGGGCATAAGTTATGGCAGTTGGAATACTTCTCGTCGGTGGATTTGGCACTCGTCTAAAGCCATTGACCTCAGAGTCACCGAAGCCGATGCTTCCCGTTGCTGGTCTTCCTGTTACGGAACACCAAATTCTTGCCGCAAAGAGAGCTGGTATTCACACCCTTGTTCTTGCAACCTCTTACCTCTCAGAGGTTTTCACACCTTACTTTGGTGATGGTTCGAAGTGGGGAATGAAGATTCTTTATGCGGTGGAGAAGGAGCCGCTTGGTACTGGTGGTGCAATTCGCAATGCTGCGCAGATGTTAGATCTTGCCAACCTTGGTGATGAACCCATCGTTGTATTCAATGGTGATGTTTTAAGTCGCCACTCCATTGCAGATCAAATTAAATTTCACCAAGCACATTCAGCTGATGCCACACTTCACTTAATCGAAGTCGAAGATGCGCGAGCATTTGGCTGCGTTCCCACCGATCAGGAAGGACGCGTCACCGCTTTCCTTGAGAAGATGGAGAGCCCAGTTACAAATTCGATCAATGCCGGGTGTTACATCTTCCATCCTTCTGTCCTCGACCGCATTCCATTAGGTGAAGTTGTCAGTATTGAGCGCCAAACTTTCCCGGCACTAGTTGAGAGCGGCCGCCCAGTCTTTGGCTATCAAGAGCAGGCTTACTGGCTCGATGTCGGCACACCAGCCGCCCTCTTCAAAGGCTCTCGAGATCTGATCTCTGATGAATTCCATGCGATGGAGGGCTCGACTATCGATCCCACCGCGCAGATCACCGGCAAGAGCTCACTGGGAAGAAACGTTACAGTCGCAGCCAATGCCAGTATCGATGACTGCATCATCGGAGATAACGTCACTATCGGAGAAGGTGTTCACCTCTCTCAATGTTTTATCTTTCACAACGCAGCTATTCCTGCTGGACTCCACCAATCGCGCCACTACCTCTCGACTGCGATTACTGAGCCTATAAATCTCTAAAAAGTCGACTTTGGTGGGGTCGATCTCACCATTTTGACCATATAGCCAAGGCCCCAGGGGTTGACTAATAGGGATTACATGGGTGTAATTCACCTCTAGAGCGCAACAATTCACAACGAATTGAGCCCTAATGACTTGAGGAGATTCGACGAATGCCGATCCGCCCAGAAGGTTTCTCAACTGGCAAGCCAGCAACTCCCACTGCTACCCCAACTGCTGGACCAACTATCCAACTCGCCAGCGGCGAGAATATGGAGCTCTCATGGCAGGAGCGCTCACTCTGCGCTCAGACCGACCCAGAGGCTTTCTTTCCTGAGAAGGGCGGCTCAACTCGCGAAGCAAAGCGCGTCTGCCTCTCCTGCGATGTTCGCCAAGAGTGTCTTGAATACGCGCTCGCTCACGATGAGCGTTTCGGTATCTGGGGCGGTCTCTCAGAGCGCGAGCGTCGTCGCCTTAAGCGTCGCCCTGCGTAAAGGTAGCTTTCACTTTTCGCATCTCGAAAAGTTAGAGTAATTCCCATGACTGCAACTCGCATCACTGCGCTCCTTGTTGTGCACGATGGTGTGACATGGCTTCCAGAGGTAGTCGCCTCAATTACATCTCAGAGTCGTAGCGCAGATCAGATACTTGCAATCGATACTGGCTCTCAAGATGCCTCAGCCAAACTTCTTAAAGGCGCTCGCATTCCAACTGTGACCCTTGATCGCGCAACATCATTTGGTCAAGCGATTCAATATGGAGTTTCGCAACTACCTGCTCCTATCGAAGGCGTTGAAGAGTGGCTCTGGATTCTCCATGATGATTGCGCGCTCGATCCCAAAGCGTTAGAAGAGCTCACTGCAGCAGTTGTTGATCGCCCCAATATCGTGATGGCAGGACCAAAACTTTTAGGGTGGCATGATCGAACACATCTACTCGAAGTTGGAATCAGTATTGCAACAAACGGTTCTCGTTGGACCGGACTTGAGCCTCAGGAATACGATCAAGGCCAGCACGATGGCAACCATGAAGTCCTCTCTGTGAGCACAGCAGGTGCCCTTATTCGCCGCGATGTCTTTGAAGAGCTCGGTGGATTTGATAGCAACCTTGAGTTATTTCGCGATGATGTTGATTTTGGTTGGCGTGTTCACACAGCAGGTCATTCGGTTCTTGCAGTCACCTCTGCCATCGCCTTCCATGCCCAAGCTGCTTCATCAGAGCGTCGCGAAATCGATATCGCGGGAGCTCCACTTCACCGCCCACTCCTTTTAGATCGTCGTAATGCTGCATACGTTCTGCTCGCTAACTCATCATGGTGGAAACTTCCGCTCTTATCGTTGCAGTTGTTAAGTGGCGCAGCTATTCGCTCGATTGCATATCTCTTTGCAAAGCTTCCTGGTTATGCCAGCGATGAAATCCTGGCAATTGCATCGCTATTGATTCATCCAGGTGAACTCCTCACAGCACGCAAGGTTCGCAAGAGCCAGCGCTTAGTCTCATCCGGCATAGTTGGACGATTTATTCCATCTCGCTGGACTCAGCTTCGAAGCGGTGCAAGTCGAATTGTTGAGAATATTCGAACCAGAATTTTTCCAGATGATGTTGAGGATGAGCTGCCTGCAATAAGTGATCTTGAGATTAATGAAGATGAAGATATCTTGCAGCCGCTTCAAAATAATCTTTGGCGAACTATCTTCACCAAGCCGCTGGTCATTGCCACCACATTCCTTCTCATCCTCACCTTTGGTTGGACTCGACATCGCTGGGGCGCTATCTCCGGAGGAGCTCTCGCTGTTTCACCTTCTGGAACATCCGATATCTGGAAGTTCTTCCTAGAGAGCTGGCATCACGTCGGAATGGGCTCCAATATCGCCGCACCTGCATGGGTTCTCTTTATCGGAGTTGGCTCACTGCTGACGCTCGGAAGCGTTCCCGCATTTATCTCACTCTTCTTTATCGTCGCACCGTTCTTGGCGCTCTGGAGCGCTCAACGCTATCTCCGCAATCTCACAACCAGTCCGGTTCTCATCGCTATCTCGGCTCTGCTCTACTCTCTTTCGCCGATAGCTATCTCAGCGATTAATGGCGGCCATCTTGGTGTAGTTCTTCTCCTTATCCTCTTTCCGCTCTTCCTCACCCATCTTGGAAGTTGGAAGAATGCGGAAGATCGTTCAATCCGTAATCTCTTTGCCATCTCTCTCTTCTTCTGGGTTCTACAAACATTTAACCCATCACTCTTGATTATCTTGCTGGTTGCCTCGCTCTACTTCATCGTGCGCGACTTTCTCGCAGCCAACCAGAATTACCGAGATGCCCTCTTCTTAACGCGACTAGCTCGCCGTTCCATCGTTCTCTTTACGCCTTTGATCCTTGCCCTCCCAACCTCGCTTACCTATATAGCCCACCCTTCTCGACTCTTAGTTGAAATTGGAATCATGCAACCTGGCGGTGGCGGCAACCTGGCGCTATTGGCAAATCCAGGTGGCGCAGGATCGCTTCCTTGGTGGTCGTTGAGTCCAGTTACCCTCTTACTTGTTGTCACTTACTTCTCCACTGCAAAAGCACGTGAATATGCCACATATGGAATTGGTTTCTTATTAACGGGTGCAGTGTTTGCCTCATTGCAAGTCACCGGCCATGGATCGTCCTCTAAAGATTATGTCTATGCCGGAACCTTCTTGGTGATTGCAACTGCTCTCTCAGTGATAGCCACCGTCATTATGTTTGATGATGTGAGAAGTCGCCTTGAAAATTCTCACTTCAACTATCAACATATCGCCGTCGGTTTAGTTATTCTCCTCAGCGCCTCATATGCAATCACGGCATCTACTTGGATTTTCTCCGCAGGTGCTGCCTCGCCGCTGCAACGTAAAGCTGAGCCAGTGCTTCCAGCATTCTTAGCGGTGGAAGCAGATGCAAAGACTCTGGTCATTCGCCCGATTGAAGAAGAAGGCCATCGTGGTCTTGCTTATTACATTGCCCGAGGTGGCGAGATCACACTCGGTCAACCTGATGTTGTTATTGAGAACTCTCCGACAATCACAAGCGCGGTGGAGGGTCTGATCGACAATACCGGCGTTGGCAGCTCAAAAGTCTTTGCATCATTTGGCATCAAATATATTTTTGTGAAGAACCCGGCTCACGAAGAGTTGATTCAAACTATCGATGGACTCGGTGGTTTCAACCGCGCTTCTGCAACAGATGCCGGCACGGTCTGGAAAGTTGCCCAACCAACAGGACGTGCAATCTTTACCGACTTTGAAGGAAAGCAGAGCGTTCTCGCGGTTGAGCTTGGAACTGTCATAGCTCCTGGGGCGGGAACTATCACCCTTACCGAGAATTACAGCCAAGGATGGCAGGCACTTGCAGGAGGAGTTCGACTAGAGCGATCTGAAAATCAATATGGGTTGCCAGAATTTAAGGTCTTTGAAGCAGGTGAAGTTAACTTCCTCCATGATGGAACTAGCCGCCGTGCTTGGCTCTCACTCTTTCTTATCGCACTCATTACCTCGATCGTGATGGCTCTTCCCGCAGGACGCAGACGTCGTGAACTCTCTGATCGAGAGGTCTCGTGATGAGAAACCGCGCCCTCCAATTAGCTGCAGCATTTACTGCCGTCATCCTCTTTAGCAACCTTCTCTCCTTCAATACAAAGAGCAATAGATATTCAGAGAGCTATCCCGCAGTTGTCTGCCCACCTAACCAAGCGAGCCAGAGCTCTGTGATTGCGCTGACTTCACCAAAGACTCAGCTCCGCAAAACTGGCGTTGCGACGATGGCATTTAAAGACTCTCGCACTCGCCGCTTTGCCGGCAGTTCACAGGCGACGGTGATTGATTCGCCATCGATCACTCCATTGATGTGGCAGGTTCGCACGGGAATCTGGGCTGGCGCTCTCACCTGTCTTGCGCCCATTACTTCGCAATGGTTCGTTGGTGCAACAGCAGATGTGACTTCAAAGGGAACTCTCACCCTGGTCAATAGTGGGTTGGGTCGAGCTCTTGTTGGTGTCACCATCTATACCGAAAATGGCGTTCAAGCAGAACAGAATTTTGCAGTAAAGGCCAACTCATTTATCTCTACTCAACTTGCAACACTTGCACCCGGTGCGAAATCGATTGCTGTGCATGTAGTTCCGCAGACCGGTCGTATCAATGCATTTGTCACAGATGAACGTGGCCGTGGTCTTCAAGCCCTCGGTGGCGATACCGTAAATTCGCAAGAGAGTGCAGCTAAGTCACTTGTTATTCCGGCGATCCCACAGCAGACCGGTCGAAATACCTCACTTCCTCACACGCTACGCATTCTTATTCCAGGTGAGGTAGGCGCGCAGCTCAAAGTTGAAATTAGATCTACCGATGGAACTTTCTCGCCAGCAGGCCTTGATGGGAAGCAGATTCCTGCAGGCAAAGTTGTTGACCTGCCCCTTGATGTACTTATGGAATCTGGAAAGTTTGCGCTCCAACTCAGCGCCGATCGCCCATTCGTCGCCTCTGTATTTACCAAGACCATTTCACAGGGCAAGAGCGACTTCCTCTGGAGCACAGCAGTACCAGCCTTAACGCCAGGAACCTTCACATCAACAGGCTTGGCACCGATGCTGGTCTTTACCGGGGGCGAGATTGCAGTAGATCTTGAGTTGACTTCGATTAAGGGCGCCAAGCGGAAGATAACCGTTCGCGGAAGTGAGATTGCTACCTATCAACTCTCTGATCGAATTCGATCATTTACCATTATCAAGAGTTCAGAGAAGACCTATGGAGCTGCACTCATCACCTCGAAGAGTGGATTCGGATATGCGCCATTGGTGACTGGTAGCGTGTTGACCCGGACTTCAATACCTCGCTCCAATATCCGAGTGTTGATTCCATAACTTTCATACCCGCTCCCACTAATCTTGCATCCATGACTTCTGTATCAGGTCGCCCTTGTTCACGTGTGAGCTGTCGTTCAGCTGCCACGATGACCTTGACCTATATCTATGCAGAATCTCGCGCTGTTCTAGGTCCTATCGCAATGTTCTCTGAGCCTCATGCATATGATCTCTGTGAACGCCATGCCGCTCGACTAACAGTTCCAAATGGCTGGACCGTTGAGCGAGAGTTGCGTGAGAGTCAAGGTCAAGGGCCAAGTGAAGATGACCTCATGGCAATTGCAGATGCTGTTCGAGAAGTTGCACGATCTCATCAAGAGCAGCCAGCTACGAAATCGTCAGCACCGGCTTCACAGGTGGGTCGTCGTGGCCACCTGCGCGCTGTTCCTTCCTAAGCGCTAGCCCTCCACCTTTTCTATTCTTAATACGATTACTATCACCTCATGAGCGCATCAATCTTTAAGGCATATGACATCCGCGGTTTAGTCGATGGCGAGATTACTCCTGACTTCACCTTTGCAACCGGAGCTGCCTTTGCTCGCTTCCTTAAGCAAGAGCGCGAACCTGGCACAGTTGTTATCGGTGAAGATATGCGCCCATCATCGCCTGGATTGGCTGATGCATTTAGCGCAGGAATTACCTCCCAAGGTCTCGATGTGATCCGCATCGGCTTAGCATCGACAGATATGCTCTATTTCGCTGCTGGAAAGTTAAATCTTCCCGGTGCGATGTTTACCGCCAGCCACAATCCCGCGCCATATAACGGAATTAAGATGTGTCTCTCTGGAGCTCGCCCCATCGGAAAAGAATCTGGTCTGCTCCTGATTGAAAAGTATGTCAATGAAGGTTCACCTATAGCTCTCAATCAGGTTGGCGTGGAGCGCCACCAGGAGATGTTGGAAGATTATGTGAGCCACCTCCTCACTTTGGTAAACCTCACTGCGACTCGTCCGCTCAAGATTGTGATTGATGCTGGAAATGGCATGGCTGGCCATACTGCGCCCGCTGTCTTTAAGCGTCTTAACGCCGAAGTAATTGAGATGTATTACGAACTTGATGGAACTTTTCCTAACCATGAGGCTAATCCAATTGATCCGAAGAACCTCCGTGATCTTCAAGCTGCTGTCCTCTCCCATAAGGCAGATATTGGTCTTGCCTTCGATGGAGATGCCGATCGTTGTTTCTTAGTCGATGAGAAAGGCGATCTCGTTAATCCATCTGCACTCACTGGTTTGATTGCCACTCGCGAACTCGTGAAATATCCGGGCTCGACAATTATTTATAACCTGATCTCTTCAAAGTCAGTTAAAGAAGTTGTTGAAGAAAATGGAGGAACAGCGGTTCGCTCTCGAGTGGGCCACTCATACATCAAGAAGTTGATGGCAGAGGCTGGAGCAGTCTTTGGGGGAGAGCACTCAGGGCATTTCTACTTCCGTGATTTCTGGCGAGCAGATTCAGGAATGTTGGCAGCTCTCTATGCAATCGCCGCACTTGGCGAGAAAGATATTCCGCTATCTCAACTCTTTGCACCATTCAATAGATATTCATCTAGCGGCGAAATCAACTCGACCGTCACAGACGCTGCTGCGGCGATGAAGATAATCGAAAATCATTATGGCGAGATGACTGGGGTTGAACTCGATCACCTTGATGGCTTGACTGTGACCGGCGATACGTGGTGGTTTAACTTGAGAGCCTCCAATACAGAGCCTCTCCTTCGACTCAATGTTGAGGCTACCAGTGAGCAAGAGATGGCTGATATCCGTGATGCTGTTCTCAACACTATTCGCGCTTAACCGCTAATTCTGCCTTTCTCGCTCTCTCCTAGTAATCTATGCCCATAGCCGATCAGCACAGTAGAGCCCTACGCCGAAGGTCAAGCGAGAAATAGAAACGCCCATATTTATAGTGAGGGCCTATTGAGGGAGAAATAAATGTCAGTAACAACCGTTCCTAAGCACGATATTGCAGATGCATCACTGGCTACAGCAGGCCGCAAGCGCATTGAATGGGCAGAGCGCAACATGCCTGTCCTTGCACAGATCCGCGAACGTTTT
>JAURJS010000014.1 GCA_030832135.1 Candidatus Planktophila sp. | reverse complement strand
TCTCTTCAGCGGTCCTCGTGGTTGCGGCAAGACTTCTTCTGCGCGAATCATGGCGCGCTCGCTCAATTGCGAAAAGGGTCCCACACCTAATCCATGTGGTGAGTGTCAATCATGTAAAGATCTAGTTGCAAATGGTCCAGGCTCACTCGATGTTATTGAAATTGATGCTGCGACACATGGACTGGTAGATGATGCCCGCGATCTTCGCGATAAAGCATTCTTTGCACCTGTACAGAGCAAGTACAAGATTTACATCATCGATGAAGCGCATCAATTAGGAACCGGTGCGGCGAACGCGCTCCTTAAAGTTGTAGAAGAGCCACCGGCGCACGTGATCTTTATCTTTGCAACAACAGAGCCAGAGAAGTTGATTTCAACTATTCGCTCTCGTACTCACCACTATCCATTCCGCCTTGTTCCACCAGGAACTCTCGCTTCACATTTGGAGAAGGTCTGCGCATCAGAAGGTGTGAAAGTCGCTAAGGGCGTTATTCCACTCGTTGTTCGTGCATCAGGCGGATCTGTTCGCGATGCTCTCTCAGTGCTTGGTCAATTATTGGCCGGCGCCGGAAAAGATGGTGTTAGTTATGAGATTGCAGTTCAACTTCTGGGCTTTACCGATGGCGCACTTCTCGATGATGCGATGGGTGCAATAGCCGCACGCGATGGTGCAACTCTCTTCCAAACAATCGATCGCGTTATCGAATCAGGACACGATCCACGTCGCTTCACCCAAGATTTACTTGAGCGACTACGCGACTTAATGATTGTTGATGCGCTGCAGGCAACAAATGCCACAAGCATCTTGCGGGAACTTCCAGATGATCAGCTTGAACGAATGCGTGTACAGGCCAAGAACATTGGCCAAGCTTCGCTCTCCCGCGCTGCAGATATCGCCTCTGAGGGCCTTACTCAGATGCGCGGAGCGACAGCTCCACGCTTGATTCTTGAACTTATCTGCGGTCGCATCCTGTTGCCTATTGGTGACAATGGTGAGGCAGGAATGCTCGCTCGTATTGAACGCCTTGAGCGAGTTGAGAACATCGCTCCAACACCACATGCAACATCTGTACCTGTTGCAGCGGCACCAGTAGCAACAGCACCTGCTCCCGCAAAGAAGGTAGAGACTCCTAAAGCTGCAGATCCTGCCGATTACGTCTCACCTGTCACCGCTGAAGCAATTCGTGAGAAAGCTCCAGAGCAGAAGATTGTGGATGCAGTTGCAACCAGTGAACCTGCTGCAAAGATTGATTCGATTGATGTTTCCGGGCTTCGACGTATGTGGCCTGAGGTTATTGAGAATGTTAAGAAGCGTCGCCGTTTAACTTGGTCACTTCTAAGCGCAAGCGCTCAGATTCTCGGAGTTGATGAGAAGAACATCACCATCGGAATCGTAAATGCTGGAGCACGTGACTCATTCCTTCGTAGCGAATCAGATGCCATCTTGCGCGATGCCTTCATTGAGATTGTGGGGCTCGATCGCAAGATTGAGGTAACCGTTGATCCAAGCATCGATACCTCATCAACGCCAGAGGCGCGTGCTCAGCGCACGACAGAGGCTCCAACAGATAAGACTCAGTTAACAGGTGCAGCTCTTCTTGCCGCCGAGCTGGGTGCCACGATTATTAGTGAAACGAAGCACGACTAATGTCTAGTGGAATGTATGAAGGCGCAATTCAAGATCTCATTGACGCTCTAGGTCGCTTGCCTGGTATCGGACCGAAGTCTGCTCAACGTATCGCCTTCCATATCTTGCAATCAGATTCAGAGATTGCAGATTCATTGGTAGAGGCAGTTCGCACAGTTAAAGAGCGCGTGAAGTTCTGTAGCGAATGTGGCAACGTCTCGGAAGAGGCGCAGTGTCGAATCTGCCGCGATCCACGTCGCGATCCATCAAAGATCTGCGTTGTTGAAGAATCTAAAGATGTCATCGCGATTGAAAGAACTCGTGAATTCCGCGGTAAGTACCATGTGCTGGGTGGAGCAATCAGCCCTATCGATGGCATTGGTCCAGATCAGCTTCGTATCCGTGAACTGATGCAACGTCTTTCGGATTCAACAATCACTGAGATCATCTTGGCGACCGACCCCAACCTTGAGGGGGAGGCGACAGCTACCTATCTCGCCCGCCTGATTAAGCCGATGGGTATCAACGTCTCTCGTCTGGCATCAGGGCTACCGGTCGGCGGGGATCTCGAATATGCAGATGAGGTCACGCTCGGACGAGCATTTGAGGGGCGCACAAACCTATAACAAGTAAATGTCTCATAATGTGGATATATCCCTGTTTCATATATTGAGAATTTCCTAAATTCGGCTAGCGCGTTTCCCAGATGGGGTTCAGACTTAAGCCATGGCCCTTATTGTTCAAAAGTTTGGCGGTTCATCGGTTGCAGATGCCGAGGGGATGAAGCGCGTTGCCGCACGTATTGTGGCGACGAAGAAGGCCGGCAACCAGGTCGTCGTTGTCGTTTCAGCGATGGGCGATACCACCGATGAACTGATCGATCTCGCCAACCAGGTAAGCCCCATCCCACCAGGGCGAGAGCTCGATATGTTGCTTACCGCGGGTGAGCGAATCTCCATGGCACTTCTTGCAATGGCAATTAACAACCTTGGTTTCGAAGCGCAATCTTTTACCGGTTCACAAGCAGGCGTTATTACCGATTCAACTCACGGTAAGGCGCGCATTATCGATGTGACACCAGGTCGAATTCGCGAAGCTATTGATGGCGGCAATATTGCAATCGTTGCCGGTTTCCAGGGAATCTCGCAAGATACTAAGGACATCACAACTCTTGGTCGTGGTGGATCGGATACAACAGCGGTTGCACTCGCTGCAGCGCTTGAAGCAGATGTCTGCGAGATCTACACAGATGTTGATGGAATCTTCTCAGCAGATCCTCGCGCAGTGCCAAGCGCTCGCAAGTTAGAGACAGTTACATATGAAGAGATGCTTGAACTTGCAGCAGCAGGTGCCAAGGTTCTTCACCTGCGTTGCGTCGAATACGCACGTCGTTACAACTTACCAATTCACGTCCGTTCATCTTTCTCACCACTAGAAGGCACATGGGTAGTTGAAAACCACCCAGAAGGAGGCACCATGGAGCAAGCAATCATCGCTGGCGTCGCACACGATAAGTCAGAGGCGAAGGTAACAATCGTTGGTGTTCC
>JAURJS010000076.1 GCA_030832135.1 Candidatus Planktophila sp. | reverse complement strand
TTCGTCACTCATCTCTGGTCACCGCCGGCCGACGGATCTGTCGCTTCGAAAGCGACGCCGGGGAAGAGGCGCCGCTGCCGGCCTTTGAGGTCGGCGGTGGCCACAGATGAGTGATACTTATTAACTTTTCTATTAACTTTTTATTTAGTTTTAAATATTTTTTGCTGATGCTCTAGAAAAGTCCCGGAAAAACTTCTTCAGATACATCAGCAAAACTCTTTTCGCGATCGGCGAGGTATTCAGCCCATGCGCTGCTATCCCAGATTTCGACGCGAGTATTTGCGCCGATAACGACGCACTCTTTTTCAAGACCGGCATAGGTACGTAGCCCCTGCGGAATAGTGATGCGACCTTGGCGATCAGGAATTTCATCGTGAGCGCCGGCAAACATCACGCGCTGATAATCACGGGCTGCCTTAGCTGTGACCGGTGCCTGTCGAAGGGTCTCTGTGATGTGAGCAAATTCAGTAGCTGGAAAGACGTAGAGGCAACGCTCTTGACCCTTGGTAATAACAAGGCCTGGAGAGAGTTCTTCTCGGAATTTGGCGGGAAGAATCAAGCGCCCTTTCTCATCGAGACGCGGTTCATGGGTGCCCAAGAACATTGATTTTCACCACCTTCCCCAAGGTATAAGCGTGATTTCCCCGCTCAATTCCCCACTTTACACCACTTTCCTCCTTTTTACACCACTCCAACCCATTTTTTTACACTTTCTCCCCACCCTCCTCCACCGCCTTTTGACGCAAAAAAACCCGGCCTCGAAAGGGGCCGGGTTAAGGGGTGTTGCTAGGGGGGCTATGAATTATTGGTCGAAGCTGCGGCGATCCCATCGCTCTTGGAGGCGATCATTGAGCGAGCGCTGAGGGCGGGCCACGCGAGGGCCTTTCACGGAAAGTGAACGTAGAGCCATCAAGAGGCCAGCGAGCGCAACGACAAAGCCAGCTACGCCGATGGGTGCGATCTGGGCAATCAGACCGGTGAAGAGGATTGCGATTCCACCAAGGATGAGCCCCCCTCCAAGGAGAAGTGAGCCAGGAGCTTTACGAATCAGCGTTGCAGTATCGCCACCAGAGAGCGTTGATTGCAGGCGTGGATCATCAGAGGCAAGTGCTGCCTCCATCTCCGCTAATAAGCGTCGTTCGCGATCTGATAGCGCCATAGCCCCAGAATAGAACAGTTGTGGCTATCCGTCACCTTGGTCTTGAGCGTCTTTATCAACTATGGATGGTCGTATTAGTCGCCCTGGGCGAACGCTTGAGCTACCAAAGCGCGCACGCGCCTTATCTATCGCTGTATCGGCATCGCGCCAGCCCTTATCGCGTGAACCAAGGAGCATCTGCTCGTGGGCTCCTTCGCGGAGTCCCTCTAAGGAGACGGCTACTAAGCGCAAGCGCGCACCATTGATCTTGAGCGCTAGATAGAGGGTTCGGACAACCTCATAGATATCTTGAGTGCTATCGATAGGCAGCGGCAGAGTCTTACTGCGGCTGATTGTCGTGAAATCAGCGAATCTGACCTTGATGCCAATTGTCTTGGCGAAGAGGCCGCGATCGCGCAATCGAGCAGTCGCCTTCTCGGTCATCCGAAGGAATTCACGCAAAATCTCTTCCGGGTTATCGAGATCGTAGGCAAAGGTCTCTGCATTGCTGATGCTCTTATCGGGTTCGTCGTTGCTGACATCTCGCATATCGCGACCCCATGCAAGTTCATAGAGCGAAGCACCTGCCGCATCGCCTAACGCTCGTATCAACGTTGCCCTCGGAGTATTGGCGATATCGCCGATGGTGTGAAGTCCAAGTCGTTGTAGCGCCTCTCCTGTCTTTGGTCCTACCCCCCACATTGCACCGACAGGAAGGGGGTGGAGGAATTCAATAAGTCGGTCATCTGCAATCTCTAGCAATCCATTTGGTTTGCAATGTTGCGATGCCAGCTTTGCAATAAATTTATTGGAGGCGATTCCAACAGAACAGGTGATTCCCTCTTGTTCTTGAACTTCTTGGCGAATCTTCATCGCGATCTCGCGACCTGTGCCCAATAATTTCTGCGCACCAGTGACATCGAGAAATGCCTCATCGAGTGAGATGGGTTCGACCTTCGGTGTGTAGCGACTAAAAATCTCCATGACGCGATCTGATATCTCGGAGTAGCGGTGATGTTCGGGTGCGATAAAGATTGCTTGTGGCGCCATTCTTTGCGCGCGACCAACGGGCATCGCTGCACGGATTCCAAATTTTCGCGCTGCATAATTTGCAGAGAGGACTACTCCTCGGGCACCTGCACCGACGACGACCGCCTTGCCTCGCAACTCTGGATGATCGAGCTCTGCAACAGATGCATAGAAGGCATCCATATCTACATGCAGAATCGTGCTCATATCGCCACACTACCTTTCTTAAGATTCCAATCGTGATAGGCGCTTCGTAGATCCCAGACCCCTGTTGCGCGGATTGAGATTCCCCGTTCACCGGTCCTGCGAGTAATGCCACGCACTAAGAAGAGAGAGGTGGCGTAGAGAGTCTGTGCATACTCGCCCGCGCGCGATTGCAGTACATCGGGGAAGAAGGTGGCATCGCTACATCCATAGCCATCATCGAGTGAGAGGAAGAGGACTCGCTTACCTGAACGTACCGGTGGCGATTGAAGGGCGACCTTGACGCCAGCAATGAGAACTTCGCTATTGCTCCGTTGCTTTAAGAGATCGCAGGATCGCGTTGCACCGATTGCGTTGAGGAATTCGGCGTAGGGCGATAAGAGATGTTCGGAGATATCCATACCAAGTCGAGAGAGTTCATTAGCTGCCTTCTCTCCACTTGTCATTGCAGGCAGACCACTTGCCGCCAACACGGGAGGCGCTAAACCAAGTGACATCTGTGCACCCGATAGCGATGGCGCCGATGTTTTCTGTAGATCTGCAAGGTGGAGCAAGAGATCGCGATGTGTGATCTTCTCCCCTGCGACCTCGCTACCTTCCTGTACTGGCGAGATATGTACTGCATCAAAGGCTCCGGTGAGGATGAGGGTTTCAATTGTTGGAAGAGCTGCACCCGATCTGCGATGAAAATCTGCAAGGTCGATATATGGCTGCCCGGCGATGATGTTCTCGATTTCTCGAGCGCTTGCACCAGAGATTGCAGAGAGCGCGATCCGAATTGCTGGTCTATCCCCTGCTATCTCAACGCGGTAATCAGCAGATGAGCGATTGATGTCGAGTGGAGCAATAGGAATATGCATCTGGCGCGCCTCATCGAGCATCAACCGTTTGGGATACATACCTGGATCATGAGTAAGAACTCCCGATATAAATTGGGCGGGGTAATGAGTCTTCAGCCATGCTGATTGATAGGTAGGAAGTGCAAATGCTGCAGCATGTGCCTTGCAGAAACCAAAGGATGCAAAGGCGCGCAAGATCTCCCAGACCGTTGTAATCGTTGCGAGTTCATATCCATTTTCGGTTGCGGCAGGAAAGAACCAATCGCAGACCTCTTGTTGCCCCTCTTTGCTACCGAGTGCGCGCCGCTTCTCATCACTTGCGGCAAGTGAGATACCTGTCATCACCGAGATGATTGAGATTACTTGTTCGTGAAAGACAACAACGCCTTCAGTCTCAGCCAATATCGGCGCCA
>JAURJS010000013.1 GCA_030832135.1 Candidatus Planktophila sp. | reverse complement strand
TTGTAATTAACGCGGTGATCGCTCAGGCGATTCTCTGGGAAGTTGTAGGTGCGGATGCGCTCAGAGCGATCGACGGTACGGACCTGGCTCTTTCGCTCTGCTGCAGCTGCTGCATCTGCCTGCTCTTGAGCGTGGGCGAGAAGACGTGCGCGCAAGATACGAAGTGCAGATTCCTTATTCTGTAACTGCGACTTCTCATTCTGGCAAGAGACAACGATTCCAGTTGGTGCGTGGGTCAAACGCACTGCAGAGTCAGTTGTATTAACCGATTGCCCACCAGGACCTGATGAACGATAAACATCGACGCGGACATCGTTCATATTGAGCTCGACATCGACCTCTTCCGCCTCTGGCAGAATCAAAACTCCTGCAGCAGATGTGTGAATACGTCCTTGGCTCTCAGTCTCCGGAACGCGCTGCACGCGGTGGACTCCACCCTCAAATTTCAAACGTGCATATGGTGATTCACCTGGCTGCGGTGTTCCCTTTGACTTAATCGCCATCGAAATATCTTTATAGCCGCCGAGATCTGCATCGGTGAGGTCGATGATCTCAACTTTCCAATTGTGCTTCTCTGCATAGCGCTGATACATGCGCACCAGGTCACCAGCAAAGAGAGCGGATTCATCTCCACCTGCTCCAGCCTTGACCTCCATGATCACATCGCGATCATCATTGGGATCACGTGGCAGTAACAGCTCTTCTAATTTATCTGCGGCTGCAGCAACTGTTGCCTCCATCGCTGGAATCTCTGCTGCGAACTCTGGATCTTCTGCTGCCATCTCACGCGCTGCCGAGAGGTCATCGTTGGCGTTCTTCCAAGCATTAAATCCGGCGACTACAGGGCCAAGCTGGGCATAACGGCGCCCTAACTTGCGAGCATTATTTTGATCTTCGTGGATTGAAGGATCGGCCATCATCGCTTCGAGCTCTTGATACTCACGCACCATTTCATGTGCGGATGCAAAACGATCATCGGCCATCTGACTTCTCCTTTGCAATCTCTTAAGGACTTACTGAAAATTACTCTTACTGAGAATTAATTGGGAAATAAAAAGACCGCCCGCAGCTCGAATAAACGAGCTGCGTTGGCGGTCTTCTTAGAAAGCTACTTCTTACCGAAACGCTCTTCGAACTTCGCGACGCGTCCACCAGTATCGAGGATGCGCTGCTTACCTGTGTAGAACGGGTGGCAGACTGAGCAAACTTCAACGTAGATAGATCCGCTAGCAACTGTTGAGCGGGTAAGGAACTTCTCACCGCAACCGCACGTTACCTGGGTCTCTTTATATTCTGGGTGGATCTCTGGCTTCATCTTCAACTCTTTTCTTTACCTGGGTCCGGCTCTCGAGTAATCGAAGAGCTTCGGTGAACCAGAAGGGCTAGGCGGTAATTCTCTCCCAAAAGCACTCAACCGCAAAATCCACGCGGGATTCTGCGGCTGAGCAGGGGAAGTAAATGGTTATGAAGCCTTTGGAGCCTTTGTTGGCTTAGCTGGCGGAGTTGGGCGTGTGCCGACAACTGGCTTTGCTGGCTCAACTGGAGCTGCACCGAGAGCTGCAATTGCAGCGTCACGCTTTGAAGTTGCCGCAGCTACCGCTGCCTTATGTGCTGTATTTGCAGCAAGCTTTGCCTCAGCAGTTGTTGCAGCAGCGATCGCAGCTTCACGAGCTGTCTTTGCTGCTGTGAGTTCTGCTTTGAATGCCTCAAGAATTGGCTTACGTGCATCGCCATATGCCTTCTTAGCAAGAGCGAATGCATCACGTGCAGTCTTGTATTGCTCCTGTGATGCCTTGCGGTTTGAAATGTAAGCCTCTACCGCAACACTGTAGGCAGCCTTTGCCTTCTGGTAATCGGTAAGTGGCTTTGCAGTTGCCGTTGGTGAAGCTGAAGGCGCTGGAGTATCAGCTGCAACTGCAGTTCCTGTTCCTGCGAGTAATCCAGCTGCAACAAGTAGCGCTACATTGCGGGAGTTAACGAAATTGGCCTTCATGGTGATCTCCTAAATTTGTTGGCGCCGAGTCCGGATAACTCGGCTGCCTAGAAGGAAGATTGCACCGTGACCTTGTGGAACTTCTGTGATGCGTAAATGAGGTCTGTGTGAATAAAGGCATGAAAAAGCCCCGTCAACGCGATATCGACGGGGCTTTATCAAGGCTAGTGGGGCTTAGTTATCAGAACCGCCTGTTGTCTTCTGGATCTGCATCAAGAATTCAACATTGGACTTGGTGCCCTTCATCTTCTCAAGCAAGAGCTCGAGAGCTGCCTGTGGCTCAAGGGCGTGCAATACGCGACGGAGCTTCCAGACGATATTGAGTTCTTCAGAACCCATAAGGATTTCTTCCTTACGAGTAGATGATGAAACAACGTTAACTGCTGGGAAGATGCGCTTATCTGCAAGACGACGGTCAAGGATGAGCTCCATATTTCCAGTTCCCTTGAACTCTTCGAAGATAACTTCATCCATACGTGAGCCAGTTTCAATCAGGGCTGTTGCGAGAATGGTGAGCGATCCACCATCTTCAATATTACGAGCTGCACCGAAGAACTTCTTTGGTGGATAGAGCGCTGCTGAATCAACACCACCAGACAAGATTCGACCTGATGCAGGTGCTGCGATGTTATATGCGCGTCCTAGACGTGTGATTGAGTCAAGGAGAACAACAACATCGTGGCCTAGCTCAACGAGACGCTTTGCGCGCTCAATCGCAAGCTCTGCAATCATTGTGTGATCTTCTGCTGGGCGGTCGAATGTTGAAGCGATAACTTCACCCTTAACAGAGCGAGTCATATCTGTAACTTCTTCAGGACGCTCGTCAACGAGAACAACCATCAAGTGAACCTCGGGGTTGTTAACTGTGATCGCATTGGCAATTGCCTGCAAGACCATGGTCTTACCGGCCTTTGGAGGTGCCACGATAAGTCCGCGCTGGCCCTTACCAATCGGTGCAATCAAATCGATAACACGAGTTGTAAGAATGTTTGGCTCTGTCTCAAGACGTAGACGCTCTTGTGGATAGAGAGGTGTGAGCTTGCCGAATTCAACGCGAGCCTTAGCCTCTTCAACAGGAACACCATTGACGGTTTCAAGAGTAATAAGTGGGTTGTACTTCTGCTTCTGCTCACCTTCACGCGCTTGGCGAACCTGGCCTGTAACAACATCGCCCTTACGCAGACCGTACTTACGCACCTGTCCCTGTGAGACATAGACATCGTTAGGTCCTGGAAGGTAACCAGCGGTGCGGATAAATGAGTAGTTATCGAGGATATCTACGAGACCGCCGACTGGAACGAGAACATCATCTTCACCGATGACTGGTTCGCGCTCTTCGCGACCATTGCGATCACGGCCACTGCGATCACGATTGCGACCATTACGGTCACGACGACTGCGGTTGCGGTCATTGCGGTCACCACGGTCATTGCGGTCACCACGGTCGTTACGGTTATCTGAGGAGTTATCGTCCTCATCATCGCTTGAATTACGAGAATTTTCGTTTGACTCCTGCTCAGATGAATCTGAGTCATCAGACTTCTTATTGCCGCGCTTTGCATTACGAGCTTCACGGCGAGCTTCGCGCTCAGCCTTAGCTGCCTCGCGGTTTGCTGCTTGGAGGTCTCCAATTGCTGAGACGAGAGCATCTTTCTTGAGCTTTGCTGCGCCTTCGATACCGAGCTGGGAGGCTACTTCCTTGAGTTTCGGAAGTGTCATTGCAGCGAGTTCTGTTGTTGTCATTGATTTCTTTTCTTGAGTGTCTCTACTTTTATAGAGAGATTTTTTGGTTTATTTCTTGGATTTATGGAGCTTAAGATTTCTTAACTTACTGAGATTTTTATCAACGTATACGCCTCAGTGATACCGGCGGTGCTGATGGGTGAAACTATAGCAGGCTCGCTCCGCGGGAGGCAATTTCAAGTGGAGTAGCTTCAAAACCCTTACCGCCAGCCAACTTCAGCTCTTCTACTTCACGTTGATCGGCTGTGTGGAGGGCGAGAACAGTTGGACCAGCACCTGAGATAAATGCGGCAATCCCAGCAGCGCGAAGCTTCTGCACCAAGGCGTACGACTCAGGCATCGCCTCTGCGCGATATGACTGATGTAAGAAATCTTCAGTTGCTACAAGAAGGAGATCAGGGCGGGTTGTTAGCGCATGGCTCATCAGAGCTGCATTAGTTGTGTTGCGGACAGCATCGGCAAATGGAATTGCATCTGGCAACATCTTTCGAGCCTTTGACGTTGCAAGTGCTTTTGTAGGGATATAGGCCATCGCTTGAATGCGAGGGTCCACATTGAGGTGAACGCAGTGCGCAGAAGACTTGTGCTTATCCATTTCAAACCAAGAGATGGTTGCCCCACCAAAGAGAGCGGCCGAAACGTTATCTGGATGGCCTTCCATATCGGTGGCCAATGAGAGCAATTGAATATCGTTCATATGATCTTCACCATTGAGAACGAGTGCGCGAGCAAGAATCAAGCCACCGATGATTGCACTGGCTGAAGATCCCAAACCTCGACCATGGGGATTTACGTTGAGTGCGCGGATGGCAAGACCCTTTGGTCGTCCACCAAGGTAATCAAAACCTTTATACATCGCCTTCACGAGCAAGTTCTTATCGGTGAGCGGAACTTCGTCGGCGCCTTCGCCTGTCACATCGATATCGAGAATTGCATCATCGAGAACTTGTGCGACATAGCGATCATGCATACCTAGCGCTAAACCAAAAGCATCAAAGCCAGGGCCAAGGTTGGCCGAAGAGGCAGGGACCTGCACCTGCATCGGCTTAGCTTTAAAGGTTGGCTTGCTCATTGATTACGCCTTCTTCAGCCCAAGGGCTTCAGCTGCAATATCTGCATTTACTGGAACGCTGACCGGATCCTTAGCGCCTTCCAGTGCCCATGGAATATCTTTCAGGCCATTTCCAGTGCAGGTAATAACAATCTTCTTGCCCTGCGGAAGCTTTCCAGCCGCCTTATATTTAATGAGACCAGCAAGACCGGCAGCCGATGATGGCTCGCAGAAGATGCCTTCTTGTGAAGAGAGGATGCGATAAGCCGCCAAGATCTCTTCATCGGTAACAGAATCAATGAGCCCTGCTGATTCATCACGAGCTGCAATTGCTTGGTTCCATGATGCTGGCTTACCAATACGAATAGCAGTTGCAATTGTCTCTGGGTTATCAACTGGGTGACCGAGAACGAGTGGCGCAGAACCTGCAGCCTGGAATCCCCACATCGCTGGCTTTCTCTTTGAGAGGCCATCGTTGTAGTACTCGTTATAGCCCTTCCAATATGCGGTGATATTTCCAGCGTTACCCACTGGAAGTGTGTGAATATCTGGCGCATCGCCGAGGAGATCGACAACTTCAAATGCTGCTGTCTTCTGCCCTTCGATGCGATATGGATTAACAGAGTTAACAAGTGAGACCGGGTACTTCTCGGAGAGCTCACGTGCAAGAACTAAACAATCATCGAAGTTGCCTTGAACCTGAAGCAGTGTTGCACCATGGGCAACCGCCTGCGCAAGCTTGCCCATTGCAATCTTGCCCTCTGGAATAAGAACAGCAGGAACCATGCCTGCCTTAACAGCATAGGCTGCAGCTGATGCAGATGTATTTCCAGTAGAGGCACAGATAACAGCCTTCGCACCATCTTCAGCAGCTTTTGAAATCGCCATTGTCATTCCGCGATCTTTAAATGAACCAGTTGGGTTGATACCTTCAAACTTAACCCAGACCTCGTTGCCGAGCATCTCTGAGAGATTGCATGCGTAGATAAGTG
The DNA here is from genome assembly GCA_030832135.1 of Candidatus Planktophila sp. Classification (GTDB taxonomy): domain Bacteria; phylum Actinomycetota; class Actinomycetes; order Nanopelagicales; family Nanopelagicaceae; genus Planktophila. The sequence goes on along the minus strand of JAURJS010000013.1, from coordinate 2,148 downwards.
GTGTGCCACCTTCACGCAAGGAAACAACAGGAGTCTTCGAGCTAACAGGTAGACGGTGGCGATACTCCTCAATGACTCCTAGCCACTGATGTGCGCCCTCTTTCTTCTTAAACAATCCCATTACGCACTCGCTCCCTCTACACGGATCACACTGGAAATCTTGCTGACAATATCCATCTTCTCGAGCGCATCAACGGTCGCCTTGAGTTCACCTTCAGTTGCAAGGTGGGTAACGATGATGAGTTCTGCATCCTTATCGCGACCATTTTGATCAACAGTCTGAATTGATACTCCTTGGGTTGCAAAGATCTGTGCAATAGCTGCCAAAACACCTGGTTTATCCTGCACTTCAAGGCGAATGAGGAACTTTGTCTTAGTAGTTTCAATCGGAGCAATATCGCGATCTGCATAGTCTGTCTCGCGCTGACCCACTGAGTTATGGGCAATATGGCGAGAAACGGCGAGGATGTCACCGAGAATTGCTGAAGCTGTTGGTGCGCCACCGGCTCCACGACCGTAGAACATCAGTGGTCCTGCTGATTCAGCTTCAACGAAGACAGCGTTAAAGGCATCGCGCACTGAAGCGAGCGGATGCGCCTTCTCAAGCATCACTGGATGAACGCGAACAGAAATCTCATCCTTCGGAGTTAGCTCAGCAATTGCAAGGAGCTTAATGACATAGCCGAGTTCTTTAGCAAGCTGAACATCCTCTAAAGTGATGTGTGAGATGCCTTCGCGATAAACATCAGAGACTGTCACGCGAGTGTGGAATGCAAGACCTGAGAGAATTGCAGCTTTAGCTGCCGCATCAAATCCCTCAACATCGGCGGTGGGATCTGCCTCTGCATATCCAAGTTCCTGCGCCTCCTTGAGGGCAATAGCAAACTCTTTATTATCTTCATGCATCTTTGTAAGAATGTAATTCGTTGTTCCATTCACGATTCCCATGACACGGATAACGAAGTCACCGACCAATGAATCACGAAGTGGTCGGATGATTGGAATCGCACCAGCAACTGATGCCTCGTAATAAATATCTTCACCTTGTGCATAAGCGGCTGTGAAGAGCTCTGCGCCATGGCTTGCCAAGAGCGCTTTATTTGCAGTCACAATCGATTTACGGTTCTTGATAGCGATGTGCGCCAACTCGTTGGCAGGCTCGATGCCGCCCATCACTTCAACGATGAGGTCAATCTCAGGATCATTGACGATAGAGAAAGGATCGGTGGTAAAGATCGCTGGGTTGATTCCAGGGTAATCCTTGAGTGTGCGCACAGCGATGCGTGCGAGTTCAATCTTGACGCCGGCGCGAGTTGAGAGCTCTTCGGAATCTGCAAGGAGGAGGCGGGCTACTTCGCTGCCGACAACGCCGCAGCCGAGCATGCCAATACGTACTGGTTTATCTGCTCGAGTCATAAGGGTGATTCTTTCACATCTTGGCTACATCGAGAGCGAGCAAATCAGCCTCGGTCTCGCGGCGCACGATTACACGTGCCTTTCCATCAATTACAGCTACAACAGGCGGACGAGGCACATGGTTGTAATTGCTCGCCATCGAGCGCCCATAGGCGCCTGTTGCAGGTGTGGCGATGAGATCGCCAGGGATCACATCTGATGGAAGTTGGATATCTCGAATAATGATGTCGCCAGTCTCGCAATGCTTTCCCACTAATCGAGATTGAACGGTGGGTGCAGATGAGGTGCGCTGCGCAATAGTTGCAAAGTACTCAGCATCGTAGAGGGCAGTTCGAGCGTTATCGCTCATTCCGCCATCGACTGAGATGTACTTACGAACTGTTCCATCTTCAATGACAACATCTTTTACTGTTCCGACTTCATACAAGGTGAACATGGTTGGACCAACAATGTTGCGACCCGGTTCAATGGAGACAGTTGGAAGTGCGAGCGAGTACTTTGTGCATGCCTCACGAACCGCCTTGCCTATAGTCGGCAGAACATCTGCCGGCTCCACGGTAATTTCATGAGGGAGATAAGCAATGCCATATCCCCCACCAAGATCGAGCTCTGGGAGTTCTGCGCCGTATGCATCGCGGAACTTCGCCATAAATCCAAGGAGGCGATCTGCCGCCATCTCAAAAGCCTCTGTTCCAAAGATTTGCGAGCCGATATGGCAATGAACTCCACGCA
>JAURJS010000075.1 GCA_030832135.1 Candidatus Planktophila sp. | reverse complement strand
GTGCAGTTTACGCACTTGCAAGACGAGTGCGACGCGGTACCGCATACGCCTTCGAAACTGCAGTAAGTTCATCAGAAACCTGCTTGCGCATCGCTTCCTCTGACTTTAAGAGTGTGGTCAAGGCAGCGATTGTCGCCTTGAGTTCCTTGGATTCAGTTTCAAGTTCGAGCTTGCTCATCTTTGTCAGGCGACGAAGTGGCATATCGAGGATATAAGTCGCCTGTTCTTCATTGAGTTTAAAGCCCTTGATGAGAGCCTCCTTCGCTGCAGATGCATCATCTGAGCCACGAATAATTTTGATGACTTTATCGATATCGATAATCGCCTTAAGAAGACCATCTACCAAGGAGAGGCGATCTTCCGCCTTCGCCTTGCGATATTCACTGCGGCGACGAACAACTTCAATACGGTGATCGATAAAGACCTGCAAGAGCTCCTTAAGACCAAGAGTCTGTGGGCGGCCCTTCACAAGAGCAACAGCGTTGATAGCAAAGCCATCTTCCATTGGAGTGAGCTTATAGAGCTGCTCGAGAACAGCCTCTGGCTCAAAGCCATTCTTCAACTCAATAACGACGTTGGTGCCGGTCTGGCCATCGGTGAGATCGACGATATCTGAGATGCCTTGAATCTTCTTCGCCTTTGCAAGATCTGCAATGCGCTCCACAACCTTCTCAGGTCCGATATTAAATGGAAGCTCCTTGATGACGATTCCCATCTTGCGAGAAGTCACCTTGCTGATCTCAACAGTTGCGCGGACCTTAAATGATCCCTTACCTGTTGCATATGCTTCACGGATTCCATCGGCACCGACAAGCTCGCCACCTGTTGGGAAATCAGGACCAGGAACATGCTTCATCAATTGATTTAAAGTCGCCTTAGGGTTATCAATTAAGAACTTAGTTGCCGCGATGACCTCGCCCAAGTTATGGGGAGCCATATTCGTTGCCATACCGACTGCGATACCGGATGAACCGTTGACGAGAAGGTTTGGAAAAGCTGCTGGCAGTACGAGCGGCTCTTGTAGCTGGCCGTCGTAGTTAGGGCCGAAGTCGACGGTGTTCTCATCAGATTCAGCGACCATCGTCATTGCCGCAGCTGCTAGGCGAGCTTCGGTGTAACGCATTGCAGCAGGTCCGGCATCGAGTGAGCCGAAGTTTCCGTGGCCATCGATGAGTGGAAGCTGCATTGAAAATGATTGCGCCATACGAACGAGAGCGTCGTAAATTGCAGAGTCACCGTGTGGGTGCAACTTACCCATTACCTCACCGACAACACGAGCAGATTTCACATGGCCGCGATCTGGGCGCAGACCCATATCGGCCATCTGGTGGAGGATGCGGCGGTGAACTGGCTTTAAGCCATCGCGAGCATCAGGTAGTGCGCGTGAATAGATAACTGAGTATGCATATTCAAGGAAAGACTCTGACATCTCAGATGAGACATCGATATCGACGATCTTGCCTGGGAATTCTCCCGGCTTAGGACCTGTCGCTTTACCCTTTGCTCCCTTTGCGGGAGCGGCTTTCTTCGTTGCCATGGCGCGTATTCTGCCGTGGGAAAGCCCTAAATGACGGTACCTACACGCGGACGAGCCCCGACGATTGCAACACAACGGGCTGCAACCGCTGCTCCTGCCTCAAGACTTAGCTGCATATTCTTACTTTGAGCAAATTCAGCGATAAATCCAGCGGCAAATGAATCTCCCGCACCTGTTGTATCGATAACTTCAGTAGGAAGCGCTTGAGTTGTGACGAGAATTGAACCACGGCTCTTTCCAATTGCGCCGAGCGAGCCGCGCTTAATGACAACTGTCTCGCACTCTTCGAGCAAGATTTCAAGGGCCTTCTCCGCATTGGTCTGCCCAGTGAGATAGATCGCCTCTTCTTCATTGAGCAAGATGACATCCATCATCGCAATCCAAGATTTCACCAGCGTAAGCGGAACCTCCATCATGGCGCCGACAGAAGCTGGATCAAAGTAGAGCGGCAAACCTGCAGATTTAATCTTTTCAATCATCTCCAGGACTCCGGGGCGCGATAGCGGATCCAGTGGGGAGTAACCAGAGAGATAGACGACATCGAAATCCGCTAGCGGTGGCAGATCACCGATGTGAAGACCTGAGTTGGCTCCATTATCGGGAAACATGGTGCGCTCACCTGTGGGATCTACGAGAACTACGACAACACCTGATGAGCCTTGATCCACCATTAAATTGTTATGGCGTACACCTAAAGTGTCGAACTCACTCATCAGTGCCGCACCAGCTGCATCATCGCCCACATGGCCAACAATCGTTGATTGGGCGCTGGTGCGTGTAAGCCATGAGGCAACGTTTCCAGCAGCGCCGCCACCATGTGTGGAGATCTTCGATGGAGTATCGCTGCCGTAGTGAATCTGCGCAGGCATCACTGAAATTTTAGTGATGACATCGAGCATCACATCACCGATGCACAATACGCGAACGGTCATGAATTACTTCTTTGATGCAACAGCGATATCAGCGGCAAGTGCTGAGTTTGATTTAATAATATCAATATTGACCTTGAGTGATTCACCCTCTGATGCAGTGTGGAAATGTTCAAGGAGAAATGGCGTCACATACTTGCCATGGATGCCGGCCTTCTCAGCTCCTTCAAGACCACTCTTAAGAATTGCATCGTGACGAGTGCGATCCATCTCTTTCACAACAGGATTTGCAACTACTAAACCATTATTTGTCTTCAGGGCAACGCGCTGTGCTATCACTGCTGCAATCTCTTCCGCGCTATCGACTTGATGTTCGATGGTAAATCCAGAGTCGGTGAGGTAGAAACCAGGGAAGTTCTTTGTCTTAAATCCGACAACGCCAATTGCTAGAGTCTCAAGGCGTTCAAGTGTGGCTGCCACATCGAGAATCGACTTCACCCCAGCACAGACGATGGTGATATCGAGCTGCGAAAGAGCGGTCAGGTCGGCAGATTCATCAAATGTCTCATTGGCGCCACGGTGAACACCGCCGAGTCCACCGGTTGCAAAGACATGAATGCCGGCAAGGACTGCGAGGTGGGCAGTTGCAGCAACTGTGGTTGCCGCTGATTTTCCACTTGCAGCAACAATCGCTAAATCACGACTGGATGCCTTTGCGATGTCATCGCGATTGGCGATATCAACTAATTGATTATCGGTTAGACCGATGTGAACAATGCCATCTAAGACTGCGATAGTTGCAGGAACAGCGCCACGGGAGCGGACTATCTCTTCTACTTCACGCGCCACAGTCAGATTAGATGGACGTGGAAGTCCATGGCTAATGATTGTTGATTCAAGGGCAACGATTGGCTTACCGCTCTTGAGCGCTTCGGCGACCTCTGGCGATGTTGTGAAGGTGAGCTGTGACATGGCGGTAAGAATACTCATGGGATGATTGCCCCGTGCACCTATCGCAGATCATGCCCTCAATTTTTGCCGGGCTACGAGTTGCAGATACTCAAGATTTTGCTGGATGTGGTGAAAGTCCCACTGGACGAGAGCTCCTCTTTCTTATCGATGGCTTCGGCGCAGACTTATTAAGTAAGTATGGAGAACATGCGCCCACTTTGTCGGCGCTGTCACTACTGCACTCGGTGCAAACTTCCTTCCCATCAACAACTTCGACGAGTTTGGCGACTCTAACAACTGGCTCGATGCCAGGAGCTCACGGAATGATGGGTTACACCGTTCGCGTTCCACGCAGCAGTGGGCGAGTACTTAATTCCCTCAAGTGGGATGAACGAGTCGATCCAGAGATTTGGCAACCAATTCCAACACTTTTTCAACGCGCTACTGCATCAGGAATAACTGTTACACATGTCGCGGCGAAGCGTTATGAAGATACTGGCTTTACTCGCGCAGTCTTTCGCGGTGCGCATTACCGGGGCGCCAACCTCACCAGCGATTTAGTGGGGGAGACTGTTGCTGCTCTCAAGAAGTCACCATCTTTTGTCTATCTCTATGTCAATGACCTTGACTCTGCCGGACATTCTGACGGTGTCGGTTCAGATAAGTGGATTGCTGCACTATCAAGTATTGATGCGATGGTGGCTCAGTTGCTGGAGAAGCTTCCGCTAGGAGTCCGTATTTGGATTACAGCAGATCACGGAATGATCAATGTGGGCGAAAAGATTGTGATGGGCGTCGATAACAACCTGCTAGAAGGCATTGCCACCGTTGCCGGTGAGCCTCGCATGCGCCATCTCTACCTTCCGCAGGGCGCCGATCTCTCTCCTCGCGTAGATGTGATTGGCCGTTGGCAAGACACTCTTGGCGAGAAGGTAAAGATGCTGACGCGCGAAGATGCGATTGGTGCAGGACTTTTTGGAGATCAAGTATCGCTCGATGCATCTGAACGTATTGGCGACCTGATTGCTATTGCACAAGAGAGCGTAGTTTTACTCGATCCCGAGCGCGCCGATAAAGAAGGCGCAATGGTGGGCCACCATGGCGGAGATAGTCTTACTGAATCAACTGTGCCGCTGCTTACTGCAACTACAGATTAATTGTTGTCGTAATCTTCTTCATCAGTTGGAGCATCTACAACTGGAGCCTTAGAGCCAAACATAATTTCATCCCATGAAGGAATCTTTGCGCGAGCTACTACGCCATCTTCAGAATCAGCAGCAGTGGGTGTATCGCGAATTGCTACTAGGCGTGGAGTTTCTTGTACCTCTGCAACAGGTGCAACAGGGGAGAAGAGTGAACTTGCACCAGGAAGTTCAACTGGAGCAACGGGTTCGATACGCGATGGATGAGTCGGCTCTGCGCTGATGTAACCAGGTTCGATGACACGAGCAGGCGCTTCCTCATCAATAAGCCATGCACCATTGTCATCGGTTGGATTGATGGTGCGACGTGAGGTATCAAAGTTCCAGGTTGCGATCCCATTGCCATCGCGGTTTGGGTAGTGAAGTTCGATATGCCATGTCGCATCAGGTAG
>JAURJS010000074.1 GCA_030832135.1 Candidatus Planktophila sp. | reverse complement strand
TATCCGTGATGCTGTTCTCAACACTATTCGCGCTTAACCGCTAATTCTGCCTTTCTCGCTCTCTCCTAGTAATCTAATCCCATAGCCGATCAGCACAGTAGAGCCCTACGCCGAAGGTCAAGCGAATAAATAGAAGCGCCCGCTTTATGAGGGCTACTCAGACGCCGATTGAGGGAGATATATCAATGTCAGTTACTACCGTTCCTAAGCACGATATTGCAGATGCATCGCTAGCTGCCGCAGGCCGCAAGCGCATCGAATGGGCAGAGCGCAATATGCCTGTGCTCGCACAGATCCGCGAACGTTTTGAGAAGACACAGCCATTTACTGGTGTGCGCATCTCAGCATGTATGCACGTCACAACAGAGACAGCAAACTTGATGCGTGTTCTCAAAGCAGGAGGGGCAGAGATTGCACTCTGTGCTTCAAACCCACTTTCAACACAGGATGACACTGCAGCAGCTCTCGTACACGAATACGGAATCTCTGTCTTCGCTCGTAATGCAGTAGACCGTGATGGTTACTACGCACATATCAATGCTGCACTTGATGTCGAACCACACCAAGTCTTTGATGATGGCTGCGACCTTGTCAACACACTCCACACAACACGTCGTGAACTTCTTCCAAATATCTCAGGTGGTTGTGAAGAGACAACAACTGGTGTTATTCGTCTTAATCAGATGGCAAAAGATGGCGCTCTCACATTCCCAATGATCGCTGTCAATGACACTGATACAAAGCACATGTTTGACAACCGCTTTGGAACAGGTCAATCAACGCTTGATGCAGTATTCCGCGCAACAAACTTCTTGCTTGCAGGACGTGTTCTTGTTGTAGCTGGATTTGGATATTGCGGTAAGGGCGTGGCAGAACGTGCAAAGGGCATGGGCGCAGATGTCATCGTGACAGAGATTGACCCAACTAAGGCTCTTGATGCGATGATGCAGGGCTACCGCGTTATGCCAATGACAGAGGCTGCGAAGGTCGGCGATGTCTTTATTACCGTTACAGGTAACCGCGATGTTCTCCGTGATGAGCACTTTGCAGTAATGAAGGATGGCGCAATCATGGCTAACTCAGGCCACTTCGATATTGAAATCGATGTTGCATGGCTTGAGCAGAATGCAAAGTCAAAGAACGCAAAGATGCGCCACCAGACAGATGAGTATGTCCTAGCTGATGGACGTCGCCTCCTGCTTATCGCAGAAGGACGTCTTGTAAACCTCGGCGCCGCTGAAGGTCACCCAGCATCTGTAATGGATATGTCTTTCTCTGATCAGGCGCTCACAGCCGAGTACCTCGTTAAAGAGGCGAAGAATCTCACTGCAGGTGTTCACGATGTTCCTTCTTATATCGATAAGGAAGTTGCAGCGCTCAAGCTCAAGTCAATGGGTGGAAATATCGACACTCTCACACCGGCACAAGAGCTCTACCTCAACTCTTGGGAGCACGGTTCTTAAATGGCACGAATCCTGGTCGTCGATGACGATTTAGATCTTGCAGAAATGCTTGGAATTGTTCTTACAAGTTCAGGTTTTGATGTTGATCTCGTCAATCGTGGAGACGAGGCGCTAGAGGCATTTAGAAATAATCCTCCAGACCTCGTACTCCTCGATGTGATGCTTCCAGGAATAGATGGCATCGAGGTCTGCACACTGATTCGTAAAGAATCAGTTGTGCCGATCGTGATGCTCAGTGCTAAGGGTGAGACTCTCGATATCGTTCGAGGACTTGAAGCTGGCGCCGATGATTACATGCAGAAGCCCTTCCGTGATGAGGCAGAACTCATCGCTCGAATTCGTACCCGCCTACGTCGAACAAATGCAGATGTCACAGGTATTCTCAGCATCGGCGATCTCTCTATTGATGTGACAGCGCATGAGGTCCATAGAGGTTCAAAGACCATCACTTTGACCCGACTTGAATTCGATCTCCTTGTTGCTCTCGCGAAAGATCCAGGCCGAGTCTTCACACGTGATGCTCTCTTGAGTGAGGTGTGGGGATATCGCCACTCAACAGATACTCGCTTGGTCAATGTTCACGTCCAGCGCTTACGTTCAAAGATTGAGCAGGATCCAGAGCATCCAGAGATTGTCATGACCGTTCGAGGTGTGGGCTATAAGGCAGGCGGCGCCGTCTAACATGTCGAGACTTCGTCTTGCCTTTCAACGTTCCCTTGGCCTCAAGGTTGTTACCTCAACAATCATTCTCTCTCTGGGCGTTGTGTGGCTGACGGGTTCTGCGCTTAACTCTCGACTATCAGATGGCGTTCGCTCTGTAAATCTCAATTCCTCCATTGCAGAGGCACGCCTTGCTTTCTTCAATGCTCAGTTCCAATTACTCGTCTCACAGGGTCAGACGGTGGAAGAGCGAAAGAAGACTCTTGCCGAGATTATTGTCGATGCAACAACTCAGGAAGTAACCGACCAGCGCCGCGAGGTTTTAATCGTAAAGACGCCGACGACGAAGAAATCTAAAGTCTCCTATGAGATGTCTTCAAACGGGGCGCTGGGAGAATCTATTCCTAAAGGTGTGCGGGAGAAGATCTTGAAGGAATCTGATCTGCAATATGAGTATGGAACTCTAAGGTATTCATCAGCGAGAAGCGCAGATTCGCTCTTCGTTGGGAATCGAATTGATATTCCAGGTGGCGGACGATATGAAATGTATGTCGTCTTTTCATTGGCTGATCAGGCATCTACCCTCAATTTGATTCAAAATTCACTCTTACTCACCGGATTTGCGCTGATCTTTCTTATTGCACTTATTACCTGGCTTGTGGCACGCCAAGTCGTGAGACCAGTTCGAGAAGCAGCATCTGTTGCAAAGCAATTTACCCAAGGAAACTTTGATCTTCGTGTGCCGATTACATCTAAGGATGAGCTGGCTACATTGGGCCACTCCTTCAACGATATGGCCGCCTCGATTGAGCAACAGATTTCACGTCTGGAGAATTTATCGAGAGTTCAGCAGCGTTTTGTATCTGATGTCTCGCATGAATTGCGGACTCCATTGACAACTCTTCGCATGGCATCGGAAGTCATCTTTAATCACCGCACATCTTTCGAGACCCCTGTGGCCAGAAGTGCAGAACTCTTGGTCGCACAACTTGATCGATTCGAGAGATTGCTAGAGGACCTCCTCGAGGTTAGTCGATTTGATGCAGAGGTTGCAGTACTTGAGCCGACTGAGTTTGACCTCATATCGCTTATTAAACGTTCAGTTCATGATCTCGGCATTGATAGTGATGAAAAGACATCAGGTGTATCCACCAAATCAGATAACTCTGTTGTGCCCGTAAAGGCAGATATGCGCAGGGTTGAGCGTATTATGCGTAACCTTCTTTCAAATGCCCTGGATCACTGTGATGGCACGCGAATCGAGATTCAGATCAAGACAACGGAGACTGAGGTTGCCGTCGGTGTTCGTGATTTTGGAACAGGTCTTGATGAAGCTTCCCTCATTCGAGTCTTTGACCGATTCTGGCGTGCAGACCCATCTCGTGCACGTGTTCGTGGAGGAACGGGATTAGGACTCTCCATCGCGCTAGAAGATGCCCGCCTCCATAACGGCGAGCTCGATGCATGGGGAAGGCCAGGAAAAGGCGCACACTTTGTTCTCACTCTTCCACGAAATGCAGGGGAGACGATCCAAAGTCGTCCTATAAGACCCATGCCAGAAGATTTCCACGAAGAAGTTTTTTACCAGTAAATTCAGGTAATTCTCCGCAACGATAGTTATGTGGATCTACTTCAAAATCTCAATGAATTAATTTTTCCCTCACGATGTATTGGTTGCGGTGAATTAGGTCTATCTCTCTGCTCTCTATGCAGAAAGAGTTGGCACCCCCATTATTATCTGAGAAATATTGGAAAAGATTCGAAAGAGTTGACTGTAATTTCCAGCGTTATTTACTCTGCCGTCGCACAGAAGATTATTCTGGGAGCTAAGGAATCCCATATTCGTCAATGTGATTATCTTGTTGCAGAAGCGCTCACACATGCCTTACAGAGATTTCTCACCCGCACGACGATCGATTTTCTCATTCCAGTTCCGTCTCAAAAGAGCGCTATCCGCCAACGAGGCAGAGAGTTCCTCGTAGAAATCTCAGAGCAGGTATCGAGCTCCTGTGATATTCCGGTAGTGAATATTCTTAGCCATAATCGTCGCGTCAAAGATCAGAGTGGATTAGACCTTCAAGAGCGCTGGAATAATGTTGAGGGCGCCTTTGTTGTAGAGAGGGAGCATGGGATTCATGGAAATATTCTGCTCATTGATGACCTTGTAACGACAGGCGCGACCCTCTGTGAGGCGGCTCGAGCCTTGAGATATGCGGGAATCAAGGTAATTGGGGCCGTAACAGCCGCTCTTGCCCAACCACTAAGATAAGGCTCTCCATTGGGAAAGGTAGCTCCATGTCAAAGCTTCTAGATCGAATCATGCGCGCTGGCGAAGGCAAGATCCTTCGCGAACTCAGCAAGGTGGTCGATAAGGTCAATAGCTTTGAGAGCTCAATCGCACCTCTCTCAGATGATGCTCTTCGCGCAAAGACAGATGAATTTAAGAGCCGCCTCGCCGGCGGGGAGACGCTCGATGATCTCCTTCCAGAGGCATTTGCAGTTGTCCGAGAGGCAGCAAAGCGCACATTAGGTCAACGTCACTATGACGTTCAATTAATGGGTGGCGCAGCCCTTCATATGGGAAATATCGCTGAGATGCGTACTGGTGAAGGCAAGACACTCGTTGCAACTCTTCCTTCTTATCTCAATGCACTTGCTGGTAAAGGTGTTCACGTTGTCACCGTCAACGATTACCTTGCAGAGCGCGATAGCGAATGGATGGGCCGCATCCATCGTTTCCTAGGATTATCTGTTGGCGTAATTCTCAACAGCATGACGCCGGCAGAACGACGAGCAGCATATGCATCAGATATTACTTATGGAACAAATAACGAATTTGGTTTTGATTATCTTCGCGACAATATGGCTTGGTCGCTCGAGGATTGCGTTCAGCGCGAGCACTTCTTCTGTGTAGTCGATGAAGTTGACTCCATTTTGATTGATGAAGCTCGCACCCCGCTGATTATTAGTGGGCCTGCTGATAAGGCAACTAAGTGGTATGTAGAGTTTGCAAATATCGCTGCCAAACTTGATCGAGATGTTCATTACGAAGTAGATGAGAAGAAGAAGACAATCGGCATCCTCGAAGATGGTGTGACAAAGGTTGAACAACTTCTTGAAATTGAGAATCTTTATGAGGCAACAAATACAACGTTAATTGGCTACCTCAATAATGCTGTTCGTGCGAAAGAGCTCTTTAAGCGCGATAAGGATTATGTGGTCATGAATGGTGAACTTCTCATCGTGGATGAGCACACCGGTCGTATGTTGGCTGGTCGCCGCTACAGCGAAGGTCTACATCAGGCGCTAGAAGCTAAAGAACGTATTGAGATCAAGGACGAGAACCAGACTCTTGCAACAATTACATTGCAGAACTACTTCCGTCTCTACGACAAGATCTCAGGTATGACCGGTACTGCAATGACTGAGGCATCTGAATTCCACCAGATTTATAAGCTCGGCGTGGTACCAATTCCAACAAACCGTGGGATGCAACGTATTGATCAGGCAGATCTTGTCTACAAGTCAGAGCTTGGAAAATTCCATGCTGTTGTTCGCGACATCGCAGAGCGTCATCGCAAGGGTCAACCTGTTCTTGTTGGCACGGTCTCTGTTGAGAAATCAGAAGAGCTTTCCGCCCTGCTGAAGAAAGCTGGAGTCCCACACGAGGTGCTCAATGCAAAGCATCACGAACGTGAAGCATCGATTGTTGCACGCGCAGGTGTGAAGGGCGCTGTGACTGTTGCTACCAATATGGCAGGTCGCGGAACCGACATTATGCTCGGTGGTAACCCAGAATTTATGGCCGACTTCGAACTTCAACGTCGTGGAATCTCTCCAGTTGAAAACGCGGCAGAGTATGAAGCAGCATGGCCTGCAGAGATTGAGAAGCAGAAGGCTGCAATTGCAAAGGATCACGAGGAGGTTATTAGCCTCGGTGGACTCTATGTTCTCGGCACTGAGCGCCATGAATCTCGTCGCATTGATAACCAGCTCCGTGGACGCTCAGGTCGTCAGGGCGATCCTGGAGAGTCTCGCTTCTACCTCTCACTTCAAGATGAATTAATGCGCCGCTTTAACTCAGCACTCGTTGAGCGCTTCTTAGCTGCCGCAGGACTTCCAGAAGATGAACCGATTGAATCAAAGATGGTCTCCAATGCGATTCGTTCAGCTCAGACTCAAGTTGAAGCGCAGAACTTTGAGATTCGTAAGAATGTTTTGAAGTATGACGATGTCATGAATCGCCAGCGCCTTGTTATCTATAGCGAGCGTCGTCTCGTTCTTGAAGGTAAGGATCTTGGCGATCAGGTGCAGGACTTTGTTGCAGAGACTCTCTCAGCCTATGTTCGCGCTGCAACTGCAGAGGGATATAGCGAAGATTGGAACTTGGCAGATCTCTGGACCGCGCTCAAGCTTGTCTATCCAATCTCATTTACCGCAGAGGATCTCCTTGCTGAAATCGGTGGATCAGGTGCACTGGATGCAGAGTTCCTCGAGTCACGCATCCTTGAAGATGCTCAGAAGGCATATGCAAAGCGTGAGAGCGAGAAGAGCAGTGAAGTCATGCGCGAGATGGAGCGGAGAGTTCTTCTCTCTGTTCTCGATCGACGCTGGCGTGAGCATCTCTACGAGATGGATTACCTCCAAGAGGGAATCGGTCTTCGCGCTATGGCGCAACGCGACCCACTCGTTGAATATCAGCGCGAAGGTTATGAACTCTTTGCCGCAATGATGGAAGCAATTAAAGAAGAGCTTGCCAGCTTGGTATTTAACGTTGAGATTACCATCGAAGGCGAAGGATCACAGATTCAGGCAAAGGGTCTTCAGGAGAAGCCAGCTCAGGTTGCTCCACTGAAGTACACCTCAGCTGATGAGAATGGCGTTGTTACCTTAGGAGATGTCTCTCGCAATAGTCCATGTCCTTGTGGTTCAGGTAAGAAATATAAGCGCTGTCACGGCGGAGCTTAACTTTTCATCCTTAAAGTAGGCGTAGCGATGTGCAGAGCCATCTGCCATCCACTCCTTCTGCCCGAATAACAAGGGCTCTAATCCGCTCACCAAACCTTGCCGTAATGACAGATTCGCATATTCCATCTAATGGAAACTCTTGGTGGATCTTTCTGATTCGACCTATCTCATCTGTTGTTCCTGCCATTGAGGTAAGGCGAAGGAAAATTACTCGGTGACAGCGGGTCGCTAGTTGTGCAGGAGTTCTGCGCCCAGCCAGAATCTCTAAGACATTGGTTGCAAAGCTCATCGTCCAGCGATGAATATCTGGCAACTCTGTTGCAGAAGTCGGGATGGGACGATCGTCTTCTTCAAAGACCTCACCAAAGGTTGATGGAGTTGTGTAGAGCATAGCTTCTTGGGGTTTGCGTTCCTCAAAAGCATCCGGATAGAGATTGAGCGTGGGATGGCTCCATAGATCGCGAGCAGTCGTGCTGGATATCAATCGAATAGGCGCAGGTTCTTTAGTTGTTCTCATGGCGGCATAGTTCTAAGGAGAAGCTGTTACCCGCATCGGACTTTTCCCTGGATCTCACTCATACCTTGGTATGACTGTGGAGAGAGTGAAATCTGGCGAAGAGTTTTAACTACCTTCTGCCCATGTCCAACTTACAGTCAAAGAAATCTCAACAGCGCCTCATGATCGCTGGTGCGCTCTTCTTCACCTCCATTCTCGCCTCTTTCCTGATTTCATATCTCTCTCAGAGTGGTAGCCAGTACTGGATACTTAAGGAAGCTCTACCTCGCGGAGTTCAAATCCAATCGAGCGATCTTCTCTTAACCAAAGCAACATTAGGTCTCGATGCACGTGGATATATCGGCGCTAGTGAGAATGTGGTCGGCTCGATTACCCGCAGAAACCTCGGCGGGGGAGAGTTCCTCCATCGAAACGATCTGAGTGAAGATTCTAGAGAGCTGACATCAGAGAGTCTCTCCATATCAATACGCGCTAGTGACATATCGGCATCAAGTGCGCCTGGTGATGTTGTTTCGCTATATCACGTTCATGATGCAAGAAATGGAGAGGTAGTGCCAGAACCTGAGCGAATTTTGTCAGGAGTATTTATTCGAGAGATCACTCAGAAGAGCGCAAACTTCGGAGGTGAGATTTCGTTGACTGTGACACTTGAGAGAGAAGATGTGGGTGCATTACTTCAAGCGACATCTACGGGAAGAATTGTCGTGGTCTCAAGCAATGGCTAATGACGAGAAGCACGTCATTACAGCGATTCGAGATATGAGCCAAGAAGGGTTTATCGCAGCATCGCTCAAGAGATCGGGATGGGAGGTGGTTTATAGGGCGACATCAATCGCTGCCCTGAAAGAGAAGTTATCCGACTTTCCACAAGCGCTCTTATTGGTATCCGATGATTTTGGCGATATTAGCGGGTTGCAATTAGCGCGCTCTATTCAACTTCGTGGGCGTTCACATCCATTATCTGCCTCATCAACCTTTGATCCGCAGAGCGACTTTGAACTTGCCGAATTCATTCGCGCACGAGAGGCTAATACTTCAAAGAGCCATATTTCAGCCACATCGGCGAAAGTGATTGGGATTTCTTCGTTGGGTGGTCGCACCGGTGCAACAACTATTGCAATTGCCCTAGCTGATCACTTATCTCGCTCTGGCCACTCACTCCTCTTAGTTGATGGCAATCGAATTCACCCGAGAATCGCTCAGCACTTCCAAATACATAACATTCGTGGGGCTATATCTCAGACTGCCTATGGTTTCTCACTCTGTGAATCTACAGATATTCAAGGTTTGAATCTTCTTGCCCAGGAGGCAAATAATTTCGACTTCATTGTGGTCGATCTTGGGACAACTTCCCTTGCAGTAAGTGGGGGAGCGAGAGTTGAAGATCTCCTCCACGCATGGATATTGAATTCTCGTGCTCAGAAGATAATTTCTCTCCCTGACGATGAACGGTCGAACGCTCAACTCCTTAGATACCTGGAAGAGCAGATGCGCCAACCAAATCCAGAGCAAACGACCATATTTTTGACTCCAACGAAGATCTTGGGGCGAAGAGAGAGAAAAAAACTCACGGAAGAGCGTGAGCAGTTATATGGATCTCCGGTAGTGGTGGTGAGTCGAGACATTCGTTCGGTTGAGAAGATGGAGGGGTCTCACACCACACTGAATGTAAGCGCACCTCAGAGCCCAATCACGGGTGATATTGCACGCTATCTGGATAGAGAGCGATATTCTTAAGGCATGCGCGTATACCTAGGAACGACAGCTGATGAGCTCCAAGAGTTTCTCAATGATGGCTCACTCAGTATCGCCGAGGTCTATGCACCGACTCCAATCTATAACGCAACCCATCCTGAGATGGATGAAGAGGAACTCGAGTACTCCCTCTCACTCTTGGCTGCAGAAGATGCGCTCGATTTAGAAGATGATCAGTCGGGAGCACCTCTCGTCATTGCACTTGAAGTTGCAGAGGAGCAGTTAGGCGCCTTTGATGAGATTAGCGCCGAGGTACTCACTCCTTTGATTTGGTCTACGGTGGAGGCGGTATTCCTTGTTGGCGAAGATGCCGATGACCTCACCTGGTTTGCGCCACAAGAGGCAGCACTCACCATCTCTGAATGGTTGAAGCGATAACACGATGGCCTCAATTGAAGAGTATGTAGAAGGGCGCACCCCCTCTTCTCCCGAGGAGATTCACACCCTTCGCGAATTGGTAGCGGATTGGCAACTCCTCTCTGATCTCTCCTTTGCAGATCTCATTCTCTGGATTCCAATTCGAAAAGATGAATCAAGTTGGCCAACTGGATATATCGCAGTGGCACATATCCGCCCAACAACTGCAGCGACAGTATTCGCCAACGATGTGATTGGTGATGAAATTAGTTGGGGTGACCGCTTCTATATCGATCAGGCGCTCTCCCATGGAGAGATTGTTCGCAATACCGAACCTCAGATGCTCGGGGAGGTAATGGTCAAAGAAGAGACCATTCCGGTCATCATGGGTGAAAAGGTAATTGCTGTCATCTCTCGCCACCGAAATTCAGATTTGATGCGCCAACCTTCACGCCTTGAACTCAATTACCGTGAGATTGCGCATGAGCTCTATCGCATGGTTGCCGAAGGTAATTTTCCTTATCGAAATGCTGGTTCGCTCTTCGATCCAACACCACGCGTGGGAGATGGATTAGTTCGAATCGATGTCAATGGTGCGGTGAGTTATGCCAGCCCAAATGCACGCTCTGCATTTAGCCGTATGGGTTGGACCAATGAGCTCGAGGGATATTTACTTGGTGAGATTGCAGAGAAAGTTTCGAGGGAGAAGAGCGATGCTCGCGAAGAGGCGCTCATCACTAGCTTGAGTGGCCGATCTCTGCGCCGAGTCGAGGTTGAGAATGTTGGCGGTGTTATCGACCTCATTGTCTTGCCTATCATCGCTGGCCAAGACCGTATTGGGGCAATCGTTCTTCTTAATAACGTTACAGAGTTGCGTCGCAGAGAGCGTGAATTGGTAACGAAAGATGCAACTATCCGTGAGATCCACCATCGAGTGAAGAATAATTTACAGACCGTTTCTGCACTTCTTCGCCTGCAAGCTCGACGCATTGAAGATCCAGGTGCAAGCCAGGCGCTCAATGAGGCTGTCCGTAGAATCGCCTCGATTGCGCTGGTTCATGAAACACTCTCGAGTAGCGCCGACTCCTCAGTCGCCTTCGATGATGTGCTCGATCGTTTAGTTAATCACGCGCTAGAACTCACACCACGAATGAATGAATTAAATATCTCTCGCGGTGGTTCTTTAGGTGAACTTGAATCGCGATTGGCGACTCCGCTCGCGCTTGTAATTACCGAACTCATCTACAACGCGTTAGAACATGGACTTGAGAGCGAAGGAAGCAAGCTTGATATCACGATTGACCGGAGAGAAAAGTCGGTAGTCGTGACCATTTCAGATGATGGGGTAGGGCTGCCAGAAGGTTTCACGCTTGCTGAGTCATCAAATCTAGGACTTCAGATTGTTCGCACTCTCACTGAGAATGAGTTACGTGGAAGTTTGGTACTGGAGTCAGATGAAGAAGAGACCAGAGCAATTCTGGAATTCCCCATAAGCTAGATTTAGCTTGAGAGTCCGTTATCCATCAGGCGGGCACGGTTACGAGCAGCGCGACGCTTGAGAGCGCGACGTTCATCCTCAGAGAGACCGCCCCATACACCTGCATCTTGGCCAGATTCGAGCGCCCAGGCCAGACAGGCATCCTTAACGATGCAGCGATTACAAACCTTCTTCGCCTCTTCGATCTGGGTAATGGCAGGGCCGGTATTTCCAACTGGGAAGAAGAGTTCAGGATCTTCGTCACGGCAGGCAGATTGATGTCTCCAATCCATGGGGAAGCTCCTTTACCTAATCGATCTGAAATGCTCGCGATGCGCGAGAAGCGTAATTCTCCCTGTTCGTGCGCTCATGCACAAGGATGTAGAGGAAAAAAGATTGGAATATGAGGTGATTTATCTCGCCCCACCTCAATTACCTTATTTGAGGTGGCTCTTTGATGGAGTGCCCCCGACAGGATTCGAACCTGTGCTCCTGCCTCCGGAGGGCAGTGCTCTATCCCCTGAGCTACGGGGGCTCATTCGCTAAGTCCCCAATCTACAACAGAATTCTCGCTAGTTGTATCTCACTTCTTTCATCTGACTCCTTCTATCTGGCAAGTTCGCGATAGATTAATCGCTATGACTGCTGATACAACTGCTACCGCCTACTTTGCAACTGGATGTTTCTGGGGCGCTGAGCGGAGATTTTGGAATTTGCCAGGCGTTATCTCCACGAGAGTTGGCTATATGGGTGGTGTGACTGCTCATCCAACTTATGAAGCGGTCTGTACCGGAAAGACTCTGCATGCCGAGATGGTTGAAGTCAATTTTGATCCATCGCTAATTTCCTATCAGAGGCTCTGTGAAGAGTTCTGGGTAATGCATGATCCGACCTCTCTCAATCAACAAGGTGGAGATATTGGAACTCAGTACCGGAGCTCAATTTATTTCACAAGCCAAGAGCATGGTGCAATCGCTGTATCCTCAAGGAGTGTTTATCAATCAGCTCTTACAGCTGAGGGAATCGGTGAGATTGTTACGGAAATTCTCAGCGCAGATGGGGTGACCTTCTATCCGGCAGAGGAGTATCACCAGCGATATTTAGAGAAGAACCCAAATGGCTATGACTGCCACTCAAGCACGGGCGTTGCATATCCCGCTTCTAAGAATTAATTGAGGGCTCTCCAGCAGTACCAGGCGACAACGCTTCTATAAGGGCGAAATTTCTCACCTTTGAGTTCAAGAGCCTTCGGCGTGATCTCTTCTGGGAGAGAGTAAATCTTCTCCCAGCCTCGCCTCACACCAAGATCTCCAGTGGGCCAAATATCTAATCGCCCAAGTTGAAACATCATAAACATATCGACCGTCCATGGTCCGATACCCCACAAGTTGGTGAGCTGGGTAAAGATCTCTTCATCGCTATCGATTTCATGCAAGGTATTAAATGAAATTTCCTTATTAATCGCAGCGCTTGCTAGACCTTGAATTGCCTTTATCTTCGCGCCAGAGACGCCTGCCTCCCGCATCTGTGCTTCGGTGAGAGAGGCTATTCGAGTGGGAATTACTCTGCCGCCGGCAGATTTCTTTACGCGAAGGAAGATTGTCTCTGCCGCTTTCACTGCAAGTTGTTGAGAAATGACCGATTCCACGAGCGATTCAAAGTGTGGGACAGGATTTGGATTTCGCCCAATTGTGCAGAGCGGATGAGAGGCGATGACCTTCGCCATCTTCTTATCCTTTGCGCTGATCTCAGCGACTATCTTCTTCATAACTTTCTCAGTTATAGGAGCTACTTGAGTCTTTGGCACAAGGGCAATCATGGAGTTTCAATCGCTCTAGTGCAATACTTCATCGCATGAGCGATTTCCATCTCGTACCGCTATCTGAGCTCCGCACACACAAATCTGATAAGTGGCGTGCATTCCCCACCGATGTGCTGCCATTGCCGGTAGCGGAGATGGATTTTCCGGTTGCAGAGCCAATTCGTAAGGTTCTCATTGAGATGGTTGAGAAATCCGACCTTGGTTATCTTGGATCGATTCCAGAGATGGGGGAGTCTTTCGCAGCTTTTGCGGAACGTCGCTTTGGCTGGCGCCCTGATCCAAAGCAAGTTCGTATTGCAGCCGATGTCGGCGTCGGCATTGTTGAAACCTTACGAGTGATCACTCAACCTGGGGATAAGATTTTGATCAACTCGCCGGTCTATCCAAACTTTTGGACTTGGTCTCACGAGACACATTTAGAGATTGTCGATGTTCAACTTCATCAATCCAAAGAGGAAGTAAATGGTTCTACTTGGCAACTTGATTGGGCAGGAATTGAGAACGCCTATGCCTCCGGCATTAAGGTCCATCTCATCTGCAACCCACACAACCCGCTAGGTCGCGTATATACACGGGATGAACTAGAGAAGTTGGTGGCGCTAGCAAAGGCACACAGCGTCATCATTATTAGCGATGAGATCCATGCTCCGCTGACCTTTGCAGAGCAGAAGTTCACGCCCCTATTATCGTTAGGGCAGGATGCTCGCTCTCTCGGAATTACCGTAACTGCTGCAAGTAAAGGTTGGAATATCGCTGGCCTGAAGTGCGCAATTATTGTTACCGAAGATGAAGATATGCATGAACGCCTCAATGCGATCGCTCCCGCTACCCACTACAGAGCATCCCTTCTCGGAGCCTTTGCCACTGTGGCGGCATTTGATGATGGAGAGCCTTGGCTCGATGCATTGATGGCGCAGCTTGATTCCAATAGAAAGCTCGTTATCGACCTAGTTGCAAAGAAGCTGCCGCTAGCAAAGACTCACATGCCTCATTGCTCATATCTTGCTTGGATTGATTTTGGTGAGTATGGATTGGCAGTAGATCCCTTCACACACTTGCTCGAGGAGGCGAAGGTTGCCTTTGTGCCGGGGGTTCGCTTTGGAGAGAATTCCTCCCACTTTATCCGCCTCAACTTTGCAACCTCGCCTGAGATTATTCACGAGGCAATTAATCGGATAGCGCGCGTACTCCACTAAGCAGATACCCTTAGCAAATGGAATCGAAGCACCCAGAGACAACAGCTATTTCTTCAGGGCGACCCCTGCCTTCACCTGGCTCTGCCTTAAATACCTCAATCTCTCTCAACTCCACCTACACCGCTGGCGGTGAAATTGGGTATGGCCGCTTCGGAAATGAGACGTGGAGCGCACTTGAAGCAACAATCACCGAGCTAGAGCATGGAACATCGACTCTCGCATTCTCATCGGGCATGACAGCAATCTCTGCTGTCTTCTCACTTCTGCCCCATGGAGCCCCGGTCGTTGCATCAGATCAGGGCTATAGCGGAACTATGGCAATCCTCAAGAAGTATCACGAGCAAGGTCGACTTGAGGTTCGATTCGTTGATATTGCAAATACGAAAGATGTCTTTGAAGCGCTTATCGGAGCGGCATTTCTCTGGATTGAATCGCCAACTAATCCAGGTTTAGAGATCGCCGAAATGTCATTAATTATTGGTGAGGCCAAGAAGCGGAACATGGGTGTTGCAGTCGATAACACCTTTGCCACCGCACTCAATCAACTTCCTATCGAGCTCGGCGCAGATATCTCAATGAACTCAGTCACCAAATATCTAGCAGGACATAGCGATGTCATCCTTGGATCACTGACTGTCAAAGATCCAGCCCTTCACAATCGTCTCGCCGAAGCGCGGACCCTCTTGGGTGGCGTTCCTGGCCCATTTGAGGCCTGGCTTGCTCTTCGTGGAATTCGCACCTTCCCGCTCCGTTTTAGAGCAGCACAGGCAAGTGCGAGCATCCTTGCGGCGAAACTGAGAGAACATGGAAAAGTTTCACACCTTCGCTACCCAGGCTTCGGTGCGATTATCTCCTTTGAGGTCGCCGGCGATAGCGCCGCTGCCGATCGAGTCTGTGAGGCTTCAACTCTGATTACCAATGCCACAAGTCTTGGGGGAGTTGAGAGCACATGGGAGCGCCGTCGCCGATGGCCATCGGAGAGCGAGAGCGTTCCTGAGAACCTGATTCGCCTCTCAGTTGGCTGCGAACATGTTGATGACATTTGGAGCGACATCGAATCGGCACTCTCGGTTCTTTAACGTGAAAACTCCCGCCAAAGGGAGTATTTTTAAGCCATGAAAGCTCTACGCCGAATACTCGCTGCAATCACAATGATTGTGCTTGCCTTTAAGGCGGTTGCGACATTCCTCAGTTGGATTGAGAAGCAAGAGGATTCAGAGACTGATGCTTGGATTGATGAAGATGAATTTGAGGATGCATAACCTCTTTCATTTGTAACGCAGCAGTGACATTCTTAAGGTGTGAAAATCAATATTCATACCCGACATGCAGCACTTGCAAGTGACTTTAATGAAATCGTGGAAGAGAAACTCCAATCGATGGAGCGATTTAGCATACAAATAGATCGCATCGAAGTTGAAGTAACTCATGAGCAGAACCCTCGTCAGGGTAAGCATTCACATCACGTGGTTATCGCATCACATGGATCAGGTCCCGCGCTTCGCGCTGAAGCATCTGAGTTCAATGATCTTGCAGCTTTTGATGTGGCAATTAAAAGTATTGAGCTGCAGATTAGAAAGATTCACGAGAAGAGCAAGGATTACAAGCGAGAAACTATTCGCACGATGCCAGTGGCGGAATAATTAACGAGGCTTCTTTTTATTTGAAACCTTAAGTGGTTTTGCCGGCTCGATTGGCGGAGTTGGCTCATCACCCAGCGCATTAATAGATGCATTGCGAGCGACAATCGCTGCATTCACTGCATTCTTGCGTTGATTTGCAGCGAGATTCTTCTGGTCTAAAGATTTTGCAGACATCATCGCCATTTTAAAATCTCTCGCTGCTTTATCGCAGCTCTCCTTAAAAACATTATTGATAATTCGAATTTGCTGACTGCGAATCTTGATTTCCTCTAGATAGGCCTCGCGATCGATTTTGTACTGTTCATATTGGTTACGAGCAACCGTTGGAGAAGGCGATGGCGTAGGTTCTGCAAAGGAGGCAGCTGGTGCGAGAAACGAGGTCGCCACTAGGGCTGCAATAGCAGCGGAGCGGGTTCTCTCTCTCATGGCAATATTGTGACCGAGCATCATGTGAAGATTCTGTGAAATGCCATTAATGCGTGAGTGTGTCGCATGAGGGGTTGGGCAAATGGTGGCGATTGCCGCCCCTGCGTGGGAGAGTTGAGCCATGGCACAACTGATCATGATTATCGATGATGAGGCCGGAGTCCGTGAACTTCTCGCCGACGCTCTGAAATTGGCTGGCTTTGACACGGTCACGGCCGCAGATGCAATGGTCGCCCAGACCTTGCTGCGCACAACCAAGCCAGATCTTCTTATCGTCGATATCAATATGCCGCTGATGGATGGCTTTGAGTTTGTTGAACGCATCCGAGGCAATGGAGATAACACTCCAGCGCTCATGTTGAGTGCTCGCGGCGACCGAGCTGATGTAACGAGAGGGCTCACTATCGGCGCAGATGATTATGTGACAAAACCTTTTGGATTAGAAGAACTGGTATTGCGCGTGCGCGCAATCTTGCGTCGTTCACAATTTACTGAGGCTCTTCCCACCGTGCTCGCAGTAGGTCCAATCACTTTGGATGAAGAGTCACACAAGGTGACCTTCAATGGTGAAGTGGTCGATCTCTCTCCTACAGAATTTAGATTGCTCCACGTTTTACTTGAGTCAAAGGGTCGTGTGCTCAGTAAAACTTTCCTCTTGGAAGAGGTGTGGGGAATTAATTTTGAGACAGAGACCACTGTTGTGGATACCTATATCTCTTATCTTCGAAAGAAGCTTCACCGAGATGACTTTGAAGGCATCCGAACTGTTCGTGGAGTTGGATTCCAACTTCAAGTAGAGAAGAAGTGAAACTTTCATCTACCGCTAAGTTGCGAATCGTAACTTTGGCAATGGCAACAATCTTTACAGCATCTATCGGAACCTTTGTCACCTACCAGAGCTATCAGAATTCACTCTCGACCCTGGATTATGCAATCAACTCAACGGTCGATGATGCTGCCCAAGCTCCCAGCCAAGAGTTGAGTGCGGCTCTCTTTCACATCGATGAATTCGC
The DNA here is from genome assembly GCA_030832135.1 of Candidatus Planktophila sp. Lineage (GTDB taxonomy): Bacteria > Actinomycetota > Actinomycetes > Nanopelagicales > Nanopelagicaceae > Planktophila. Next base: position 8,355 of record JAURJS010000074.1, on the reverse strand, counting down.
TCTCGATCTATCTCTCTTCTTACTCTCGCGAGATGGTGCAATAACAACCATTAATGAATCAACAGTTGAGCTCTCTACTGATATCACTCTTGTGGAGGCAGAGAAAGCAACAAGGAAAGTTCAGGAAGATAAAGCAGTTCAGGATTATCGATTTAGATCCTATGTAATCTCAGGTGGCGATTACCTCATCGTTGCAGGATCATCCGAGTCAGCCAATTCAAGATTGCGAAATGGCCTCCTCTCGGTTCTGCTCATCACCTTTACAACATCTCTCCTTGCCTTCTTGCTCCTGACTCTCTACATACGTCGTCTCAAAAGACGCGATGATAAGGATGCGCTATCTAGGATGCAGGCTTTCTTGGGAGATGCCTCCCATGAGCTTCGCACCCCGTTAACGGTTATCAAGGGTTATGTTGAGATGCTCAGCAAGGGAATGATGACCGAGGAAGCAGATAAGTCTCGCGCCTATCTTCGGGTCAATACCGAGATTGGCCGAATGGAGTCGTTGATTCACGACCTCCTCCTTTTAGCTGAACTGGGTGAGAGCGCGCAGCGTGAGAATGAACCCCTTGATTTATCCGAATTGTTAAGAGCTCATGGACAAGATTTCGCCACCCTTCACCCTGATCGAAAGGTTGAGTTAGAGATCGCCAGCCAGATCTCAATAATCGGAGTGAGGGATTACTACTCGAGATTTATTCAAAATGCGCTCAATAACATCTCTCGCCATACCGAAAATGGTCTGCCTGTAAAGATTTCTCTTACTCGCGTGGGTAAATCAGCGCGGTTAACGATTGAAGATGGTGGAGCAGGGCTTCCGGATGCTGCATATCGCGAGAATATTCAATCGCTGCACCGTTTTGATAAATCGCGATCTCGCGAAAGTGGTGGCTCTGGATTGGGTATGAGCATTATGGCCGGTGTAATTGCAAAGAGTGGCGGACATTTAACGTTGCGCAAGAGCGCGCTAGGTGGTCTAGCTGTGGTTGCTGATATTCCTACTTATCGCGAGTAGAGATAAGGCTGGCAACAGTTGCAACACCAAGGCAGCCAACTATGACCGAAAGTGATTGCGTGATTGTAATCTCAGGAATATGAACTCCGGCAATTTCATGGATATCTACGCCATGGAATGCGTGGAAGATGAGCTTGACCCCGATAAAACCAAGAACAACTGAGAGGCCTTTACCGATATAGACAAGGCGCTGCATAAGTCCGCCAATTAAGAAATATAGCTGACGTAATCCCATCAGAGCGAAGATATTTGCAGTGATAACGATGTAAACATTTTGAGTAAGGCCAAAGATCGCTGGAATTGAATCAAGTGCGAAGACCAGGTCCGTCATGCCAAGAGTGATGAGAGCAATCGTGAAAGGCTTAATTCCCTTAGAGGTGAGATAAGTGACAAGCTTCATCTCTTTCTCTTCCTCTTCCTCAGAGTTGCTCTCGATGAAGAGCTGAACCGCTGTGTAGATGAGGAAGGCCCCAAAGAGGAAGAAGACTTGCTGAAATTCTTCAATGACCTTGGCGCCCACAGAGATAGCGATCACGCGGAGAACAAGGGCGATGAGAATTCCGATTAGGAGAGCGAGCTGTTGCTTCTCCCGTGAAATTTTCAATTTAGTCAAAATAATGACGAAAACAAAGAGGTTGTCGAAGGAGAGTGAATACTCAGTAAGCCATCCAGCGAAGAACTCTTGTTGGCTCTGTGGATCTAGCCAGTAGCCCATAAATACGCCAAAACCGATAGCAAGGGATACATAGAAGATGGACCAGAGAGTCACCTCACGCATGGAGGTCTCTTTTTGGCGATTTGCAATGGCCCAGATGAAATCAATCACCACTACAACCAATAAAGCAATGATAGTGATAATCCAGTTGGTGGTTGAAATCATTGTTCAAGACTAACATTAAAGCCGTGAGCGAGAGAGAACTAGATAACGCCTTGCAGGAGTTGCAGCAGGCAATGACTCAAAGTGAAAGCTTTGTCCGTGCAGTGCTCTCTGGGAGACGTCGTAATATGCAACCAGAGCAGGAACGGATCGATTTAAGGCCGGTTCAATTGAAAAATGGCCTAGCAATCCAAGTGAGTTATAGCGATGGGCGCCAAGTAACGTCAAAGAACTTTGCCCCAAGTGAACTTCCCTTTATGGAGATGGCGCAATCAGGTTTTGCAAATATCACTGTTGAATTAGAGGGAGAGACTCTCTCGCTAAGAATTTCGAAAAAAGGAGCACCACTCTTCTCGCGGAGTAAGAATGGGGCAAAGCAAAATTTATCTCATGACCGTAGCAAGCAGAGATTGCTCGATGCGAACGATCCTTTTCTACGAGAAGTTGGAATCGCTGATGCAAAGGGTGCCATCAAGCCCTCGAAGATGGATAAGTACAAGCAGGTAGAAGAATTTCTCCGCCTTCTTATTCCCACCCTTAACGATGCAATCTCAGCAGGACATATTCATGCGCCAAAAGAGGAGAAGCCACTTCGCGTGGTTGATCTAGGGTGTGGCCACGCCTATCTCACATTTGCTGCCCATCAATATTTGAAGAGCGTTGGGATTCCGGTTCAGGTAACGGGAATTGATGTCCGAGCTGCATCTCGTGATCGCAATAATGCAATTGCAAAGTCTCTTGGAATTTCTTCCACAATTACCTTCTTGGCTGAAGAAATCTCAGCGACCTCAGTAAATGAGGCAGATGTGGCAATCGCGCTTCATGCCTGCGACACGGCAACTGATGATTCAATCGCATGGGCGCTTAACCGAAACGTGCCGCTCACCCTCTTTGCACCATGTTGCCACCACGATATCCAAGCCCAGATGGATGTTTCTCCAGAGCCATGGTCGCTGATCACTCGCCATGGCATCATGCGTGAGCGACTCGGAGATCTGATAACCGACTCGCTTCGAATTCAGTTAATGAAATTGCATGGCTATCGGGTCGATGCGATTGAATTTATCGGAGGCGAACACACCCCTCGAAATCTCATGATTCGAGCGGTGAAGACTGGCGCTGAGGCAGAAAGAGGCGAAGTTGAGCGCTATCAAGCGATGATTTCCATGTGGGGAGTGACGCCAGTTCTTGCCGCTAAATTGAACCGTTAGACTTCTCTCATGTCTAAGGTTCTCGCATCACTTCCCGTTGGTGAAAAGGTCGGCATCGCATTCTCTGGCGGTTTAGATACCTCAGTTGCAGTTGCTTGGATGCGCGAAAAGGGAGCAGTCCCTTGCACCTACACAGCAGACCTTGGCCAATACGATGAGAGTAATATCGAGACAGTTCCAGATCGCGCAAAGGAATATGGCGCAGAGATTGCACGCCTTATTGATTGCAAGACCCCACTCGTTGAAGAAGGTTTAGCGGCGATTGCATGCGGAGCATTCCATATCCGCTCAGGTGGAAAGCAGTATTTCAATACCACTCCACTCGGCCGCGCTGTGACAGGAACTCTTTTGGTCCGAGCAATGCTCAGCGATCAGGTTGAAATTTGGGGCGATGGTTCAACTTATAAGGGCAATGACATCGAGCGCTTCTATCGCTACGGACTTCTCGCCAATCCAAACCTACGTATTTATAAGCCATGGCTTGATGAGGATTTTGTTCGTGAGCTCGGCGGACGTAAAGAGATGTCTGAATGGCTTGTCGCTCACAACTTTCCATATCGCGACAGCGTCGAGAAGGCATACTCAACAGATGCCAACATTCTTGGTGCAACTCATGAGGCGAAGAATCTCGAGCAGCTCGATGCCTCGATCGAGATTGTCTCTCCAATTATGGGAGTTAAGTTCTGGGATTCTTCAGTAAACATTCCTTCTGAAGATGTAAAGATTCAATTTGTCCAAGGTCGCCCAGTTGCGATTAATGGTAGAGATTTCTCTGACGTTGTTGCACTTATGCAAGAGGCAAATGCAATCGGTGGACGCCACGGACTTGGTATGGCCGATCAGATTGAGAATCGTATTATCGAGGCGAAATCTCGCGGCATCTATGAAGCGCCAGGAATGGCTCTTCTCTTTATTGCCTATGAGCGCCTTATTAGTGCAATTCATAATGAAGACACCATCGCTAACTACCATGCAGAAGGTCGTCGACTAGGTCGCCTTCTCTATGAAGGCCGCTGGTTAGATCCACAGAGCCTGATGCTCCGCGAATCTCTGACGCGGTGGGTTGCATCCGCTGTCACAGGTGAAGTCACGCTTCGCCTGCGTCGCGGCGATGATTATTCAGTTATCAATACATCCGGACCTGCGCTGAGCTATCACCCAGATAAGTTATCGATGGAGCGCACTGAAGATGCAGCCTTTGGCCCAACAGATCGCATCGGTCAATTGACTATGCGCAACCTCGATATTGCAGATACTCGTGCAAAGCTTGAAATGTACCGCGACCAAGGACAACTTGGCGGGGGAGAGTTCAAATTGATTCGCCAACTAGAGGATTAATCTCCCATGTCTCTGCGTTTACAGCAGAAGGCGGTTCTCTTCTCTGGTCTAGCCTTTATCGCAATAGCGGTCTTGCATGTTCCAGATCAGATTTTCCCCCACGGTTTCGATAAGAATGCACCGGTTCAATTTCTATCACTTCTCTTTATCGCCTCGCTCTATCTGATTTACATTGCGATTAAATCCGAGCGCTTTAGATTTCACCGCGTAGCAATATATGGCGCCATCGCACTTGTTCTGACTCAGTTGGCATCAGCGCTCTCCAGTGGCAATCTCCTTGGCTCTTTGTTCGGAGATTCTGGTCGATTTGTTGGATCCTTGAGCGTCTTCGCTCTTCTGATCGTCTCTATCTTCCATGGCCAGTTTCATTTCCAACCGTTTCTACTCCTGGTTCGCTTCTACATCATCGCAGTTGAAGCTGTCGCTCTTGCAGGAATTGCTCAACACTACGATTTCCTAGAATTTCCGGGTGCAGAAGGTGTTTCAGCAACACTAGGTAATACCGATTTCTTCGCCGCGATGCTTGGGACAACGCTCCCGCTTATCTTCTTCTTGGCCCTTAATTCATCGCTTCGCGGTCGAATCCTCCTTAGTCTGGCAGCTACGCTCAATGTCTTTGCGCTCTATCTAGCAGGGCCTTTGCAGGGTTACCTCGATATCGCATTCCTTATCGTGGGAATTGCCATTTATTTATTACGAAAATACATACCTCGCCGAGAGTGGACTCTCAATGCGCGGACCTTCCTCGGAACATTTGCAGTAATAATCTGGGCCGAGTTCATCTTCTTGATGCCATTCCTGGGAGATTTCGTTCCGGTTCTTGGCAATGATGTGCAGGTAAAGATCAGATCAAACTTTTGGCTTGCAGGCACTCGTCAATTCTTCGACCATATTCTCTTTGGAGTCGGTCCTGATCAGTATGGTAATAATTATGAGCAGTATCGAACTGTCGAAGATATTGTTAAGTACACAAATATTCTCAGCAACGATGCTCATTCAGCATCGGTACAAACCTTAGCAACGGTGGGAATACTTGGAACTATTGCATTCCTATTTCTGATTGCACTTGTCATTCGTACATTCCTGATTATGTGGGATGCAAGGACTATTGATCGCAAGTCACTCTTTGCGCTGGGTCTCTTTGTATTCATCTATCTGACCAACTCGTTTGTCAGTCCGATTACCCTGACTCATAAATTCATCTTCTGGGCTATCTGCGGATTCATTGTGGGCCAGGTGTATAGATTGCCTTCACGCAGAAGTGAGCGGAAGAGCTCCCACAGAGCTCTTCCAATCTTTGCTGCAACGCTATTACTTTCTATGACAGCACTCTTTGCTCAGGCACAACTTAATTACCTCACACATATTGAGAGATACGCAGCCGATAATTCGCTAGTTCAGGATTACAAAGCATCACCACTCCTTCCATGCTTTATGTATTTTGATGCTGAACTATTGATGGCAAATAACGTTGGCGCTGAAAGTGCTGCTGAGTTGGCGCGAGAAGAGTTAGCAAATAACCCTCGCTGCGTTGCAGCTCAGATTTATCTCGCTAAAACCGCTGTCAATGCTGGTGAACTCGAAGGCCTAAAAGAGCTTGTCTATCGCCTCTTTGAGATTGCACCGGCTCGAAGTGAGACCATCTCACTTGGCATGTATTACGCCAATCGGGCAGGCGATGCCACGTTGCGCTTGGCGCTGGAGAAGGAGATGAAGGCGCTCGGCCTCGTCTATATTCCGGGACAATTGGGCTAGATCCCAGTTGGGGTTAGACCACATAGCTATCGAGAAGGTATATTTCGAATATGTCTATAGATGAGCTCATCGATCGGTTGCGATACCGATTCAATGACTATTGGCACTCTGATAAGCGTTCCATCAAGTTCATCTCTCGCACACTCGCACTCACTCTCTTTGCTGCCTTAATCTCAACGATCGCTCCAACTTTGGCAGATGAACTCTCGAATGATCCGAGCATGCTCGAGCCGGTCTCGCAGAGCGCAACACCCTCGCCATCGCCGGCCGCAGCGGAGACTGCGACACCATCTGCCTCACCAGCGCCCACCTCTACCCCAGAGCCAGTTGTCTCACGCCCTGCGATAGCGACTCCGAGTGAGAGCCCCTTTGTGGAAAGTAGCGAATCGACGACAGCGGAGCTTCCAGGAGTTCCACTAGAGACTCAGACCGCCTACATTGTGAAGGCGCCATCGACCATTGCAGTCGATCCACGAGCGCTCAATCGATTTATGCCGCATATCTACCTCTCAAATCCCAACCCTGAGATTGAATACACAATGGTCTGCATTAGCGGCGCCGGCCTGAGCTTTGATGTGAAGCAGAAGGGCGCTGCCCATAATCAGGTAGAAGGCGAGGAGTTGATTGCAGGGGACCGTTCGGGGCAGGTAATCGTCTCGGCTGAGACCGCCCGAGCAGTCGAACTGGTCAACTCATATCAGGGGCTCTTTATCAGCTCAACCGGTGGCGGCATCTCTGGCCGTTCTCTCACCTTCCGATTTGTGGCGGTAAGTAGGCCGGTAGCCGACCCTTCCTACTGCAGTGCAGCCCGGTCAGGGGCGGTTACCACCATTCGCCCCCTTGGACTCGATCAATCAACGGTCAAGGGTGGCGGACGCCTTAAGTAAGGCTCCTACCTTCTTTTTACGCTGGGGCCAAGCGCTCCAACACACGTAACGCAACTTTACTTCCATCAAACCCTCAGTCTAGGATGAACCCCAGTCTCTCCCCGCGGATTCATCCGTAGGGTGGGTTCTGGAGTCATATCTAGGGGAGAGGAGCGCTCGCATGACTTTACATTCACCGCTGAGCGGTCCCGTCAACTCTGGCTTTGGTGGCGGAAAGAAATATAAATCGAAGATTATCTTCGGCGTAGCCGTCATGGGATTTATTCCATTCATCATGTCCACATTTGCCGCAAGTGTGACAGTTGGAAATGGTGCCCTCGAATTTGGTCAAGGCTCACAACAAGCGATTGCTTGCGATGATCGAATTTTTATTGCACTCGGTGAAGAGTGGCATGGCGCTCCTACTCAGAGCGATCCATCTGCCGGTTACTTCCGAGTTCGCGCAGTGACTGTCTCTAATCTCGATCTTCAAAATTGCGCGGGAAAGAAACTCCGCGTTCGTTTGATTGATGGTTCTGCTCAGGAGATCACGATTGGATCAATTCCTGATGCCAAGGTTATGCAGGTTTCACTTCCTTCAATTGCACCAACAAGCAATGTGAGTGATTCAACCGCGCTCTTGCTTACATATTTAACAGGTACAGGTAACACAATCTCGGGCACATTGCTCGCGAGTGCAGTTGTATCTGTCAGCGGAACATCTATCTACGATGGAAGCGTTCTCACTGCAAATAATGCAGATGTCACCTTCTTCATCGATCCTGCAAAGACAACGGTAAATATCGATGGCCAGCAGGTATTCCGCACTACAGTCGAAACAATCGACAATCCATCAGCGCAGGCAGCACCTGCTCCAACCGCTTCACCATCGCCAACTGCGACACCGTAGTTAAAGAATTCCCGTTGAGAAATTAACGGGTATGCCCAAGCCTCGCCCCACTTGCGAAGCAGAGGCGCAGTACAAGATGTGGAATCGTTAATTAGAATGGGGAATATAGGAATGGAAATCCTAAAGTTCGAGAACGCTCCGGCGCCTCGTAAATCAGCACCAAAGAAGAGCAATCTCAAGTCACTTGCAGGCCTTGCAACAGTTGCAGCGGTAGCAGTACTTGGCTCAACACTCGCAGCTAACATCTCACTCGGATCAGGTTCAGCAATTGAATTCGGTCAGGGAGTTCAGACAACCTCTGCTTGCGATGACTCAATCACATTGTCACCAAAGGTGACCTTCGTTAACAGCTCTTCAAATCCACAGTTCTTCTTGTCAACTGT